>JABWCO010000081.1 GCA_013360185.1 Bdellovibrio sp. | reverse complement strand
CTTCTGAGGTTTCAAACCCCAGAAGAGCGTCATCAAGATCAAAAAGAAAAAGCTCGTATTTCATCTAAACCTTAGATCCTAAAGAAGACCTACGATTATCGGATCCCGTGACTTAAAGCTTTTGGCAGGCCACCAATTTTTTCTTCCGAAATTTCTTGGCCATTCACAAAAAGTTTCGCGCCTGTTTTGCTATCTATAATAAGGACGACACGGATAGCACCTTTTTTAGAGGTACCTTCAAAAAGTGTTTGAACTTGAATACTCGCATCGTTAAGTACGCCTTTGATCGCCATTGGACCGGCAATTTTAAATTCTCCGTCTTGATCTAACAATCTAACTTCAAGATCGCCTGTCCCCGAAAGGGTCGCCATCGAAGTCATTTTGTTGTTCACCTGAGAATAAGAAAAATTGTTAACCATGTTCATTGTTTGGTTCACGGCTAGGACGCCCGTTTTTGAAACGATATCCGAATCCATAATATCTCTTCTGGACAACATCGACATTTTAGCTACACCCACAACAGATGTGTTTGAAGCGCTTGTGTAAGTCGTTTCACTTTGCATTTGTTCATTAACAATAAAAGGACAAGCCGCCCCACGAGTTGAAAGGTAGCCATTTGCAACCGCAGGTACGTTTACTTGTGTCGGCTGACTGCTGCCTGTCGTACGAGCATCACTGATCGTACATTTTGTTAAAATTTTAGAAAGAAAGGTGGCGCCAACGCCATTGAGTTTGCGAATTGCAGCTTCTTTGTCTTGGGCAGATACAGGAACGCTATCAGCCCCGCTCAAAACCATTTTAAAAATGGCTTCGTTTCCAGGAATCAGAGCTTCGGTGTTTTTTAGCTGATTCACAAGCGCTTCCACGTCTTGCATTGAAGCCGCATTAGCAGGTTTTTCTGTGGGTTTAAAGTCAGCACCGGGGCCGCCGCCAGGACCTGCGCTGCCGCCTCCGCCACCACTTGAACAAGCTGTTGCCAAGGCACTCACTAATAATAAAGAAAATAACATTTTCATCAGAATCCCCTCGTTTAAATAAAACTCTCGTTTGAGCTCCGAATAAGCTAATCAGGGTCTTTGAAAATGGCTGCAAAAAAAACGACTTTGACTTGGGGAGCTATAAACAAAAAATGCGGCGCGAAACTTTATCTCGCCTTATTAAACGGGGATTTCCACTATGGAACGAATGCCAACCCGAGCTGTCATGGCATGCACCACGGCACGAAGGCCCATGATGGTTTTGCCCTGGGCACCAATGACTTGTCCCAGGTTTTCTTTGGAGCAGTTAATACGAAAAACGGTGGTCTTAGGACCCAAGAATATCACCACGCTGACAGCCTTAGGGTCATCCACCAAACGGCGAACCAGGCTTTCTAAAAGCGTGCGAACTTCTTCGCGATAAACTTCGGGGTCGACACCCGCCCCTTTATTTTTTGTGTCGTAGTTTCTTTCAGCAGGTATTCTTTGTGATTCCACTTCAGCCATATAAACTCCAATGGGTTATGCACCTAAAAAGAGTCCCTTGGGCTATTTGAAAAATCAATTTGCAATGTCGAAATCCTCACGAACTCTGTGCTTAGACACAAGAACTTGCTCGCCGGTGTTTAAACATTTCAAATAGAAATGATTATATCCTGTATTTGTAATGACAAAACGACGCGGATTTTTAGGCGTTACTTTTTTTGCCAGAACCGCACCGACCTCTAAGGTTTCATATTTACGAATTAACTTTTCTGCGACCCGATTGCGCACGACATACAACCACGCCGCTGTTCCCAACAAGACAACGGCCGTTCCACAAGACAAAGCCCAGTGGACTTTATGGTTCGTCAGCGCCGTAAAAGAAACCGGCGACAAAACAGAAGACAGCACCATCGCTCCGGTCAAAAAACGTTCTTGTTTTTGGTATTTTTTAAATTCGTCAACGAAAGAGGACATGATCCTGCGACTCCATAACTTCATCTAGGGATGACACATATAGAACCACGGATGGTTAAAGCGGAGCGAGTCCAGATTTCGTTAATTTTTTAACGCCTTCGGGAATCGCTCGGGAAGAAACTTGTTAGAAAACTAATCTTTCAATTTGGGCGTGATCTTCAATTCAACAATCTGCTGGTCTCTTAAGACCTTCATCACCGTTTCTTTATTAGGCTTCACTGATTGTAGAGTATAAACGTAATCATAAAGATTTTCGATTTTAGTACCGTCAAACTCAACGATCACATCTTTGTCTTTAACACCCGCAAGTTCCGCTGGACTGTCTTTCGACGCGCCCGTGATACGCACCCCTTTAACACCTTCCTGAGAATAGTCTGGGATGGTGCCTAAATACACACGGAAGGAACGGCCCTCAAGTTTGTTTTGACCACTTGCGACCTTTACGTAATTCACCATCGGGACTTTTGAATCCACCAAAAGATCGGTAAAACCTTTCACGGCTTTAAGCACCTGAACAACACCCGGGTAATTCACCAGTTCAGCCACATCACGTGGTGTGTGGTATTCCGCATGCGAACCTGTAAAGAAGTTCACCGTGGGAACCCCGGCCATGTAAAACGCTAAGGAATCCGTTGGCAGATAAGGATCCTCCTGCACGATCATAGGGACCGCTGTACGAATGCCAACTTCTTCAGCCATTTGCGCCCACGTGTCGCCAGACCCCAAGCCTTGCACGAATACGCGGCCATTTAAGCGACCGATCATATCCATGTTCACGTAAGCGGAAATACCGCTTTTTTTGATCTCTTTCGTAAAGTGTGAAGATCCAAGATTACCCAGTTCTTCACCCGACCACACCGCAAAATACAAATCTTTTTGCAGATCCTGGGGGGAGGTTTTTTTCAAGTTCGCATAGTAATGGGCAAGCTCCATAACACCAGCAACCCCCGAAGCATTGTCATCAGCCCCATAATGAGGCTTTCCAACTTCAGCTCCACGCGCAAGACTGCTGCCTTGCTGACCATGGCCCAGGTGATCCCCGTGCGCCCCCACCATCACGGCTGATGACGACTTCCCAGAGTGTAATTTAGCAATTACATTTGTTCCCGTAGATTTCTTAAACTGCAAATCAACATTGGCTTTTAAGTAGGCGGATGGAATAGCGAATCCTTCGATGATCTGCCCTTTATCTAAAGTCTTTTGCACGCTTGCTAGGTCTTTGCCTGCGAATTTAATTAAAGCTGCTGCAGCTTCTGTGGAAAGACGCAAAACACCCATCGAAGAGTCTGACAAGGCCCCTTCAAACTTAATTTTACCAAAAGTTTCTGGATACCCGCTATCAAGACCGTTTGCGACCAAAAGTCCCAAAGCCCCTTCATTTTTTGCCACTGTGACCTTGTGTTGTAAGCGCGAATACAAGTTCAAATAATGACGACGTTGTTGAGTAACGTCTGCCGGTAAATCATTTAAAAGCAAAACCCACTTGCCCTTAACATCCAGACCTTTGTAAGAGTTGTACTCAATTTCTTTATCGCTGGCTGGTGCCTTAATACCATAACCAACAAAGACAATAGGAGCTTCTCTGAAAGCCCCTAATTTAGAAAAAGAAACGGGCTCAAAGTCTTTAGAAACCTCGTACTTCTTTTGGTAAGAGCCAACAACTTCAAGAGAGTTCTTAGTACCTAGACTCACGCCCGAAGTGAACTCGAAAGTATCAAAGAAAGAACCCTTCGGCCCCGCACCTTGCAAGCCCCAAGACTTAAAGGCTTGCGCTAACTTTTCGGTGTAAACTTTTTCTTCAGGCGATCCGGTCCCACGACCTTGCTGCTCTGGTGAAGCTAAATAATAAACCCATTTTTTCACATCATCTGCACGCACTTCAGACGACAAGGAGCCTGCCACGGGATCCTGTGCCGGCAAACCTAAAAGTCGGCGCGCCAAAGCATCCTCCCAAGGTGCCATCATGATCTGTGATTCACCTTTTTCATTTCTTAAAGTCCAGGACAGCTCGTTACCATTTGGAGTAAAGACCGGAAGACCATCAAATCCTTCATTAAAGGTCACGCGCACAGGCGCCTTGGTGCCTTTCGTGTCGACAATAAATAATTCAAAATTCGAGTATCCTAGAACACTCGAACCAAAGATCACGTAGTCGCCAGAGGGGTGAAAGAACGGAGCCCACGACATCGACTTTAAGTTCGTAATTTGCTTTTGCTCAGAACCATCGACATTCATTGTGAAAATTTCAGCCGTAGAACCATTCGGAGCAAACCGACGCCAAGTGATTTTCTTGCCGTCAGCACTGAAGAAAGGTCCGCCATCATACCCTTTAGACGTAGTCAGGCGCTTCACCTGGCTGCCATCTGCCTTCATGATGTAAATATCCATCATATAGGAAGGGTCTTGTTCAAAAAGCTTTTTATCTTCGCCTGCAAGTTTTTCCGTGTAACCCGCACGATTGGATGCAAACGCAATCCACTGGCCATCGGGCGAGTACGAGCCTTCCGCATCATAACCTTTTTCTTTAGTTAAACGCTGTAAGTTCTTACCATTTAAGTCAGAAGAAAAAATATCGTAGCTGTCATCAAAGCTCCATGAATAACGTGCTTTCACAGCTTTCTTGCGACTTTCATATTCATCCGCAGTTTTCTTTTTGGTCTCGGGATCCAGATGCGTTGATGAATACAAAACTTTTTTCATCGAAGGATGAATCCAACCACAAGTGGTTTTTCCATCACCAGGTGACACCCGCTGAGTTTTACCATTTACCAAATCTACGATGTACATTTGATAAAACGGATTGCCGGGGTGTCTTTCGCTTTGAAAGATCATCTTTTTGCCGTCTGGACTGAAATAGCCCTCACCCGACTTAGGTCCCACAAACGTCAGTTGGCGAGAATCCCCAAGCAGGGCATTTTTATCACCGCTAAAAAGACCGCTGCTGGGGGCTTTTTCTGGCGCCGAAGTTTTTGTGTCTTTTCCTTGGCAGGAAATCAAAGAGATAAGAACAATACTTGTAAGAAGAACTTTCACTTTTTTCATAGTGCCTGTACCCTAAAAGCACGGCATTTCTATGTCAACTGACCACGCTTAAAAAGGACACTTATGATGCATCCATTTCATTGGGCCCTGCTCGCTTTAAGTCTTTCTGCTTGCGCCAGCACTGCCCCCCAAGGATTACCCTCCTTGTCCTATGCGGCAGACGAAATCCAACTGAAAAATCGCGAAGTATCGTCTGATTCCGATCACAAAAATGAAAACAAGTCCTATCTTTCTTTAGATTTACCTTACGCTCCTTTTGAAAAGATTCGTGTGAACCTAGAAAAGCAGCTTCACTTAAATCTTAAAAATCGTGGCGAAGCACACGTCACCGTGATCACGCCCCCAGAGTTTAAAAAGCTGCAGCACAAGCTTTCCATGAAGGAGATTCACCGCTTGGCAGAAAAAATGGGTTTAGAGCAAAGCTCGTACACCCCTGTTTGCGTGGGAAAGTCTGCTTTACCGCAAGAGGGACATACTATGGCAACTTATTATGTCGTCGTCGACGCGGAAAACTTATTTAATATTCGCAAAGCAGTTTATGAATTGTTCGTAAAAAAGGGCGGAAAGGATTCAGATTTTTCGCCAGAGAAGTTTTATCCCCACGTGACTTTAGGTTTCACACACCGGGATTTACATTTTGAGGACGGGATAACTAAGGACGCAAGTTCATGTATATACACCTTGCGCCCAGAGTCTCAGAAATAGGACTAGTACTTTTTAGAAAGGGCGCGATCTAAAGCTTCATTGTTGCTAGCGCCAGCGCCCAACCACAATGTTGTTTCTTCAATCAAAGACTGATCGTCAAAACGGCAAATATTTGTCGAGCGCCCTTGGTTATCTTTACCTTCGAACAACTCAGCACCAAAAGCGCCACAAACTCCACCCTTTACAGGCGTTGTTGAAAGGCGATTCTTATAGGCTTCAACAGCTTCAGTCTCCGCGGCATGGGATTTAAATAAAAACAAAGTTTCAGCGCCAATGGCCGCATCGTCAAAAAAGCACATTGTTAACTCTTCGGATCCACTTTTCACAATCCAGAATTGGCCCTGTTCAAGACCGCAAGCACGCATCCACGGGTTTTTAAAATTCGCCCATGAAAATGTACCGACTAGAACCAAAACCAATGAAAGCAATAAAACTCTCATCATTCCCCCAAACACCTGCTAAATTGGAATTAGGAATATCGCAGCGGATAGGTCGGGGCAAGGATTCAATGGCAAAACTGACAGAAAAAACAGAAATCACTTTGGGTCCGAAAGTCCCCTGTTCCTACAAAGAAAATTGCACGGGGTGTCAATATCTGGATTTCACCTACTCCGAGCAGGTTCAGATCAAGAAAGATCATTTAAATAAGCTATTTATATCCAAGAACTTAAGTCCTTTAGAACCTATCGAATTCGTCAGCGCTGGTGAGGCATTCCTGCGTGATCGTTTGGATTTTAGCCTGCAGGATTCCCGCTTAGGGCTCTATGATAAGGACCGTAAAAATATTTTAGATCTTGAAGTGTGTGCGCAACTTTCGCCGGCTTTGCAGGAGTGGCTCACCGAGTTTCGCAAAATACGCTGGCCTTTTGCAAAGGGCTCTATCCGCCTGCGTGTGGGTCCTGAGGGGCAAAAAGGTGTGTGGCTTGACTTCGCTAATGTCGACATCAAAGCGTTGTTAGAGGAACAAAATATTCTTAAAGAGCTGCAAAAAGTCGCTTTTGTGGAAATCGGCCAGCGTCGTAAAGTTCCATTTTGGACAGGGACAGAGTTTAAATTGCGCGATCCGCAGCTCAATGTGTGGTTTCAAACTTGGCTTGGCGAAAGAGCCGTGGACCTTTACTGCCAGATCGCAAGTTTCACACAACCAAGCCTTAAAGCGAACAAACTTATTTGCGCAACCATCGCAGACTGGGTTCAGTCATTTCCCCGATCTCGCGTGCTTGAGTTTGGTTCGGGCATTGGGAATTTAACATTACCTACGTTATGTTACGCAGAAAATGTTGTCGCTTGTGAAATTGATGAGTTGTCATTACAGGGATTGCAAAAATCTTTAGATAATTTGCCCGGGGATTTGCAGCCACTAAAAAATAAAATCACGATCCATCGCGGGGACTTTCAGAAAAAACTAACACAGGATTTTTCTTCGTTTGATGGAATTCTAGCCAATCCGCCACGCTCGGGATTGATGAATTTCTTAACGCCGTTAGAAGACTTATCTGCCGAACAGCGCCCTCAGTTCTTTATCTATATGTCTTGCTTCCCAGAATCCATGGTGGAAGATTTTGCGCGCCTCAGTGCGTGCGGATACACAATTCAAAAAACACTGATCGTGGATCAGTTTCCACAAACAGCCCACTATGAAGTCTTAAGTTTACTTCAAAGAAAATAAACGAAGGCCTGAAAGAACGCCGGGAATATCTTTACCTAACAAGATCGATAAAACCGGCAACGTGATGATTCCGGTGCACAAGATGATCGTGCTTCGCAGTGCAACCCTTAAAACGTAACTTGTTTTTAGACGCTCATGGGGCTGCCCTAGGCGCAATTCGCACGCCCATTCCCCAATCGTGGATCCCATGACATAGCGAACAGCCACCATATAGATCCACCCAAAGACAAAAAAGATTTCTGCAAAAAATTGCATTTGGCTTTTGTTATGCCCTAAGATTCCTACGATCGAAGCAATGGACGTTTTCATGATCAATGAAAACGCGAACAGAAAAAAACTGCTGGCAGAAATAAGCACTAACAAATCAATAAAAGAAGCCAGACAGGACCACAGCGCGAGCTTATAGCCCTTGCGGCGAGCGGAGGGACCTCCGTTAAAGCCTGTGCTCTGATCAAACTTAGCCCCCACACGGCTGCGAAAAAAATCTTCTTTCGACGGCGGTGGCGTTTCTGGAATTCGCTCAACCGGCGCCGGCCCGTTTAACGGCACAGGGGCTTCTCTTTCCAGAGGAGCCCGCTGCGGATTTAAAATCTCAGATTTTAATGGGTCAATATTCATTCGATCCTTCGCGGCGCTCTTAGCGAACGCCGTTGACTCGTCCCGGAGTTTCCACTTTATTGCCACCCTCGTTCGTGATCGGTGGTGGCGGCACGACGGTCGGCGGAGTACACACTCCGTTAATAACTTGCGAAGGTGCAGGGCATGGTGCCGTTGGTGGCGGAACAACCGGTGGTGGCGTCGCTGTTGGACTTGGCGAAGGTTCTGGCACTGGAGCCGGTGGCACATAAGCTCCTGGCGCTTTATTTCTGTCTTTAATCAACCAGAATAAACCGATACCAAGACCTAATAGACCTAAACCAATGATCCACGCACTGTTACATTCCCAGAAGCTGCCGCCTTTAGAACGACAATCTTCTTTCTCTTTTTGCGGAGCTTCGCCTTGAGGCAAGTTACCACCATCTTCAGCGACAACCACGACGGCTGGGATCATCACGCACTTCCCGCCCTCTTCACGCATATCTGGATTGCCGGTTGCTTCACAAGTACAATTGCCTTTTTCATCCTTTGCTGAACCTGGCTTTATTTCCTCACAAGTTTGCGTTGGTGGATTTGGCAATGGTGCTGGCGGCGCTGGTGGCTCTGGACGAGTTTCGAAAGATTTTAACGAGAACAAGCGCTTTTGCAATTCTTCACACGCTACAACTTGGTCCGTGCGATCCTTTACTGATGTTGTCTGGCACTCTTCCTTGGCTTGAGCAATTAAATCTTCAAGACCGTTAATAAAAGGAGCCACGATATCTTCTTGATCCTTTTTAATTTTTCCTTCGGCGTTAAGTTCCAGCTCAATTTGCTTTTTCTCGCCCGTATTTTTTAAATAACTTTCGATAATGCGTTTTTTATCTTCAGAGAAAAGCTTCGGGTCTTCTTTTCTAAGCTTTGACTGCGAGTTACATTCTCTCGTGGCAAAACGTACTTTTGATTGTGGAACGCAAAACGCGCTCGATCCATCGAAACCGTAAACCAAGGGATTACACGGAACTCCTGAATTGCCGCAATTCACTCCCGTTTTAGCCATTTGATCGCGCAAATTTCTATTTAGCGCTCGGCCCTTTAACTCACTTCCGCAAGAGAGATCGGCACCCAATGTCGAAATATAGCCGGCGATAATACAAGGGTCGCCCTGTCTTGGTTTAACGCTAGCATCTTTGGCAATGGCAAAATCCCCGAACATCGCATTGAGCGCATATTCGTATTTATTTTCTAACTCCACTGAGGCTCGCTTAGTGTAGCCCGCTTTAAGCACTTTTTCAGCAGACTCCATCGCCAAACGCAGACGGATTAAATACTCAGCCCGTTGTCTTGGCGAAAGTTTTTTAAACTCTGCCATACCCATGACTGGCTTATTAGGCAAAATCAGCTTCGTAACGCCGTTGCCACCGCCATAGGCTTTTTTAATTGCAGGATCTTGCGCAACCAATTTATCTGCAACCGCATTAAAGTTATTATAGTTCAGCATTTCTTTGTTAGACAAAGCCACACCGTTTACTTTCACCGGGAAATCTTCGTTGCCTGTGAAAGTGATATTGTAAGACTGACCGTCACGACTTAAAGTCAAACGAACCTGTTCAACACCGTCTGCGCCCTTAAAGGTCGTCGCTTCAACCTTTGGCATCATTTGATTTTTATTTAGAGCCACCCAGCCGTCTAATTGCTTCTGCAATTTCGCTGGATACACGTGGCGAACCGATGCCCAGTACTGACCGATCGTCATTTTCTTTGTGGAAATACCTGTCTCTTTTAAGTATTGATTGATCAATTGCTTATTCGAAGCGGCTGCCGCGCCTTGTGCAACTGGAGAAATACACATTGTGAACACAGAAACACTCGCTGCGATACTTTTAAGTAAAGAAGCAGGTTGCAAATTCCATTTCATATTTTATGACCTCATACTGTTGAGTCTTTTCGGCTGAACCTGAACAACGTGCTCGGTCCCCATGCCTTTGCTATTTGACGCTTATTTAATATCGTAATCGAATTGGTCTTGACTGAGGATGATTTCTTGCGTGGACTAGACCTTAGTATGACATTTAAATATTTGCTTCTGTGTATAATGATGTTTTCAGGGATGGAACCTCTTTACGCCGCAGATAAAGCCCCTAGCACGCGACAAGATTCGCTGGTCGAGGGTCTTTCCTGCGACCAACTGAGTCCAGCAAAAGTCTACCAAAGTATTCGCAAGGACGCCTGGGATCCAGCCTATCACTTGCCGGTTCGCAATTGGGCCTATTCGGCGGGCCTTTATGATTTGGCCGCCTGCTGGTCTTTAGCACGCACGCAAAGATTGTTTTTTTATTTAGCGCGCTGGAATGAACAGCCTGAAAAAACCTCTTCGCAACAAGTGGCTGAGTGGATGGATCAAATTCGTGGCAGCAGTCCTTACGCAAATTTAGATGCTTCCGGAGTTAAAGAGTTCCCGTTAAGACAATACTTTCTTTTATTCCGAGGCGAAAATGCGCCTTATTTCACCTCTTCACTCTGGACACATTTAACCACGGGACTGACACAGAACTTGGCTAATGGTGAAGTCTTAAGAAGAAACTTTAAATCAGAAATCGAAGTTTATCAAAACCGGCGTTTTCATGATTTCATTAGAAATCTAAAATACATTGTAGGGGACGGCTCCCGCAGCCCAGAAAAAAACCGCAACACTCGAAATGCATTACTGCGGAATCTAGAAGAAAACAAATTAACTTTGTTACTGCTAAGACCTAAGCGTTTGAGTCAACATGTGGTCGTTGCAAAATCATTTCAACCGCTAAGTAACGGGGATATTGAGATCTCTGTTTATGATTCAAACTCCCCTGGTTTTAATCAAAAAATTATGTTCCGCGACTCGGAAAATGAATTTTATGCCCCTGATATTATTCGCGGTCTGCCTGAGGTCGATCAGCCAGACGCGCCCTTAGGAATCTACATTGTCGATGAGGACGAAAGAGCTCTAATTGAAACCGCTTTAGTGAGGCACTATAAAAATAAATGTAGGTAACTTCTAAAAAGAAAAGCCAAGAGTTTCACCTGGCCTTAGTAATTATCGACCCTGGCCGCCGCGGCGGCCTCAGTTCTGATTATTTTATTGCAGACGGTGTGAGTTTACAGATCTCCACCAAGGTTTTCTCTGCCACTAAAGCGTAAATTTCAGCAATCTGTTCGTTGGTGACGGCAACACACCCTTCAGTCCAATCTCTGTTCGGGTGAACATACTGAACGCGTTGGCGATAGCCTTCTTCTGAAGGAAAGCCGTGGATCATAATATCACCACCAGGGGACTTTCCTTTGCTCTTAGCAAAAGCGACGTCGGCGGTGTTAGGGTAAGAAACATGCAAAGCTTTCGTGTACATACTTTGCGGATTTTTATAATCAATAAAGTACAAACCCTCGGGGGTTTTGCCGTCTCCTTCGAATTGCTTTGCACCACCTTGAGAATCAAAACCAAAAGCCACTGGATAAGAACGCAAAACCGTTTCACCCGAAATGAGGTAAATTTGGCGACGATCTTTTGAAACCACAATACGTTCGACATCGAAGCCTTCTTGCTTCAGAAGATCCACGGAATCATGGGCCCGACTGACCATCGGATCAATCTGGGCGATATTATCGCAAAAACGAATGTCTGGGTTTAAAGCTTTTGATGACGCAAAGGCGGTCCCCAAAAAGCTCACGCTTACAAATAAGAAAGAGGCGAAAGAGAGTGATTTCATAGGGACTATTTGTAACACAACAGAGCTTTTTTATCGACCCTTGCAGACGGAAAAAAATAATCACGGACTGAAAGTCACGAGCTAAAATTTAAGCCCCTTTTCATTCACCCACTTTGTCACTTTGTCTGAAAGTTAAACAGCCTTTGCAGGCAAAAAAGACCCTCTTATAAAGGGCCTATTTGACGAATAAAAATCTAGAGACTATCGCACAAGGCTAGAGCACGTTTGAATACAGCTTTCACGCGCCATTTTCACTCGCGGTGCTTTACAGGCTTCGGTCCCTTTATGTCGAACCACGGACAAGGTTCCTACGTTTGGAGTTGAGGACTTTCCAGTTACCTTTGCAAGGCACGCGGCTTTAGCGTATTTTTGCAATCCGTCGTTCATCTTAGAGCTAGTTGGTAAATAATCGCGAGCCGCGAAATAGTTAATACCGATGCCCCCTTTATTTGGCGAGCTCTGAGAAACAACAAAGTTAAATTGATTGGAGGTGATCTTTGCGCAGTCCCCTTCTGTTTTGGCAGACGCAATCCCAAATGGATCCGCCCCCACTTTATCTATCAACAACACGTGACCGTACACTGCAACGATGTCTCCAGATTGCAAAGAGGACGTCGGTGTCACAGTGATTTTACTTAAACACGTTAGACCATTATTCTGTGGTTCGACGTAAGAGCTAGAACCCCAGGCCCAAGAGTCCGAAGCTTTTAAAGTACGACCTTCCTTTAAGCGCAAACCCGCAGTGGCCAAGGCCGTAAAAACGAACCCAGAACAATCAATACCTAACACACTGGTGCCGTCGCCATTGTTTTTAAATAAATCAATGACCGAATCGGCGGACGTTGTCGCATAGGGCTTTCCGCCGTAATCATAGATCAAAGGATTCTGACGAACGTTAAAGCAACCTTCGCCATAGGTGTTCATATCACGAATATAAGCGTGCGTGTTTTGCACTTGCGCAAGATTTGCAATCATGCGCTTGCTGCCCACGCCGTCGCTGTGTTTGCCAACGATGCTAATCCCTGAAATTTCCGTAGACTGATTGTTTAAAGCCGGTAACTGCACACTTTGACAGCTTTGATAAGCTGTTGCAAAGGCCCAACGCCCACCAAATGTCGCCAAGGGAATCCCCTCGCGCTGAGCCTGCTGTAAGTGATAGGTATAGTCTCGCGAATCTGTTGCCTGCCCCGAGTCCGCAGGAGTCTCAGCTCCCGCATTGGCTCCGTTTCCTGGCGGAACTCCCACTTCGGGCTCGACAATTCCTGCACTTGAATTTGCATCACCCGAACCGGCGTCACAACTGAGCTCGATTACTGAGGCCGCTTTTTGAACCTGCGCGAAACGGCCTTGCACTTTGTCTTGCATATAAGCACGGAAAGGGGTTGAGCGATCGCCCACGTCAATGGCTGAAAGCAATAACAAAAGCTGCTCTGGCGTTGTGACTCTTTCTCCGGCAGGGGCGTCTTCCAAAATAGTTTCAACTAATTGGTCTAACGCTGCTTGCAAGTCTGCTTTTTGCGCAGAAGTCATCTGCGGATTTTTTGCCGCAAGACTTTTCAATTGTTCGTGCAACGCCGTTTTGAAAGTATCCGCTTCGGGCAGGGTCTTTTGCTCTAAAAGATAGGTTTTTAGACCATCCCACAGTTTGGTTTCTAGCGCCTTGTCCTGACAAGCGATGTCTTGCACAGTTTGCGAGGCAATCCCCGTCGCGGCTTCATAGCCTTGCGGAGCACAAGCGGTCATCATCGTCCCTAAAAGAAGTAAACATGCATGTTTTTTCATGCTTACTTTATCGGCAGAGTACGAGCGTCAGATGACACCCTTAAAAAATTTTAGACTCGACTCGACCAAAAAATAGTCACTATAATTAGATCTAAGAGGATCTACAAATTATGGCAGAAAAGTTTATCAAAATTCAGGCACTTTACGGACTATTAGAACTTGAGCCTTTTATACTTTTGGGCTGTTTGATTGCAATCACTTGGGTCTTCTATAAGTTCTTTTTAAAAGAGGCCACCGACGAGCGTCACCGCAGCATCCGCAACCATTTTCGCGTTCTGCTTCGTCACTATGTCATCTTAAGCTTATTGTTTTTAATTTTCATATTCTTGCAAACCTCAGAGCCCCAATTAGGAAGTTTAGTCAAGATCACTCCCTATATCGCCTTTGTGACGTTTATTTGGGGCAACGTGGTTTTTGTTAAAACAGCGCGTTTGATTGTTCTGCAGTACTTATTCTTAGGTTCAATGAAGCATGGCGTGCCGTTGTTGCTGGTGAACATTTTTTCATTAATTTTATCGATTGTTTTACTTTTCTGGGGCATCACCCATGTTTTTGGTTTGCAAGTGGGGCCTTTGCTGGCCACTTCGGCCGCGGCTTCGGTGATTCTGGGTCTGGCGTTGCAAGACACTTTGGGGAATCTTTTTGCGGGAATCTCTTTGCAGGTGGATCGCAACTTTGAAATTGGTGACTGGTTAGAAATCTCTAGTGGCACGCAAAAAGCTATCGGCCAAGTTAAAGAAATCACCTGGCGTTCAACCACTCTGGTGGGTTTTTCTGATGAATTGATCACTTTGCCAAATCGCTTTATGGCAAATGCGACAATTTCTAATTTCTCCCCACCGGAAAACCCGATCGTGCGTCGTCAGATTTTCCGTTTGGCTTACGGAGAAAACGTCGACTTTGCCAAACAGATTCTGGAAAGAACCGTATCTGGTATCGGCGAAATCCGCGGCATCCCAGCGCCTTGGGCCTATGTCAGTGATGCGAATGAAAATTGGATCGAGATCAAGATCGTGTACTTTATCGATAACTACGGCGCGCAGTTTAATATCGGCGACAAGGTTTATACTCGTGGCGTGGACGCTTTAAGAGCCGGTGGCGTAAAATTAGCTCGACAAGTTGTAGAACTGGCAGATAAGACATAACCACTATGCAAGCCGTCGACTTTGAACATCCCTTAGCTATTAAAATCCGCAAGCAAATCGCGCAGGCGCTGAACGACTTCAATATGATTGAAGAGGACGACAAAATCATGGTCTGCGTTTCTGGCGGCAAGGATTCCAGTGTCCTGTTGGCTCTGCTCACAGAAATTCAAAGACGCTCGGAAAGAAAATTTAAAATTGAAGCCGCTATCTTGGATCAAAAACAACCGGGCTTTGTCGTTGAAAAGTTCAAAACTTGGGTGGAAAGCTTAGGCGTGCGACTGCATATCATCGAGCGTGACACCTATTCCATCGTCAAAGAAAAAGTTCAAGGCGGCACTTACTGCTCTTTGTGCTCTCGTCTGCGCCGCGCGATTCTTTACGACTTTGCGCACATCAATGGCTTCACAAAACTCGCTTTAGGTCACCACCGTGATGATATTGTACACACGGCTTTACTGAATCTTTTTTATGCGGGCATGACTTCAAGTATGCCGCCCAAATTAAAGTCGGATGACGAACGCAATATTTTACTAAGACCCTTATGTTACGTTTCCGAAAGAGACATTGAAGAGCTCGCAGCCGCGTGGGCTTTCCCTGTGATTCCGTGCAATTTGTGTGGCTCGCAAGATGGTTTAAAACGACAGCGCATCAAGAAAATGGTCCGCGACCTTGAAAGTGAAATCCCGGCGATTTACCCAACCATTCAAAACGCTATGGCCAATGTAAAACCCAGCCACCTGATGGATCAGGCGCTTTGGGACTTTAAAAACTTAAAGGTTTAATTCTGTCTAAGAGCAGATTTTTTTAACAGCTGGACGTTCACCAATTCGTGCGACCCAGCGATGGACTGCAGGCTTGCCTGCAAACCACTCTGGATTGCTTTTTACAAAACCTATTAGCCATGGATACGTACACATATCAGCGATAGAATAATTAGATCCCGCCAGATAATCGTTTTTTTGTAAATGAATTTCCATAACACCTAACAGTCTGTTCGCTTCTTTTTCAAAGCGCTCAATGTACCCGGGATTGTATGGTTGCAAAGAATTTTTGCCGTAATAGTAATTTCCAAAAATGGGACCGATCGCTGACATTTGGAACATCACCCATTGCATCGTAACGGTTTTTTCTTGCAAAGTTTTGCCGATAAATTGGCCGTGCTTTTCAGCAAGATAATATAAAATAGCCGCACTTTCAGAAATCGCCGTTTTTGTTGCCCCCTCATGATCCACGATCACAGGAATTTTGCCATTTGGATTCATCGCAAGGAAGCCCGGCTCTTTTTGTTGATTGGCCGTTAGATCAATAAGATGCTCTTTGTACTCAAGTCCCAACTCGGTCAACATCAGGGCGACTTTTCGTCCGTTTGGGGTGGCTGCGGTGTAAAAATCAATCATAAAGACTCCCGGGGTGAATTCCACCAAAGCATACTCCTGTTTTTTAGCTTTTAGGCAGCCCTGACCCTCTGCATTCACGATGGACGCCCCACCCCAACGATGCTAGATTTCAATCTCTAAGGGCGGATATAGCGTAGTTGGTAGCGCGCTTCCTTGACATGGAAGAGGTCACTGGTTCGAGTCCAGTTATTCGCACCAATTTTCCCCAATATTAGGGTTCTTTGGTTCTCCATGGTTTACCCAATGCAATACGAGCATAATTCTTAATATTGGTTCTTCTCCAAAGGTAGGGGCAGACAAGAATTCTGCTAGCTACAGTACGCTTTCACTCTGATTCTATAATTATTAAAATTGTGCATTCCGTAGG
>JABWCO010000080.1 GCA_013360185.1 Bdellovibrio sp. | reverse complement strand
GGAGCGGCCCCGGCCGCGGAACTGAAGCAGCAGCGCAAGAGCAGGAAGCTCGAGGTAAAAAATGAAATTCAAATTTCCTCTCCAAAAAGTTCTTGAGCATCGCAAGGTCAAAGAGAATTTGGCCCAAAAAGACTTTCAAGATGCAATGATGCTGTTAACCAAAGAAAATGAAATTCTTGCGCAAATGGAAGAAGACAAGAGTGCCGCCCACAATCGCACGGGGGTACTGGCGCAGCAAGGTGGGGTCCAAGGTCCAGCTTTCTCGCAAATTCATGATTTTCTAAGGGGCCAGGAAATCCGCCTGCAGCGCCAAAAGCAAAAAATTCAAGAAATCGAAAAATTGGTCGAGTCCAAAAGAGAAATTTTGCGACAAAGCGTTCTGGAATATAAAATTATGGAGAAGATGCGAGAAAACAAGTTTGAAGAGTATCGTCATGAGCGTCTCGCACAAGATCAAAAAGAGAACGATGAGCAAAGCATCCTGCGCTTTAAAGCTGTGAAGGAATAGAATGAAAAGCGGATATGATCAATTTTTTAAAAACGCACGCCAGGTCGCAGACAAACAGGGTGGTGTGAAATTTAATAAAAGCCCGGCTCCGCGCTTGCAGCTTGATTTAGCTTCTGAAGATATGGAACAGCAGATCCGTCGTCGCATGAAAATGACTTCCACAAAAAAGAAAAAGAAGGCCACAGTTCCATGGAAAATGGTCGGTGTTTCATTTGTGGGTTTTCTTGTAGCTATCTGGGGATTCCAGAACCACGAAGAAGTTGAAAGCATCATCAAGCGTGTGGAATTTCAGATGACGGGTGAAGCGGTGGCAAGTTCACCAGCGCCCGAAGCCCCTGCCGCACCGTCCGCAAAAACAGCAGTAGAGGCGCCTCCGGTGGAAGCTCCGATGAGCACCGTGGAAATTGATCACTTAAAAAAATTAAATGACAGAAAAAAAGAACTCGATGCCAGAGAAGAAGAGCTCAACCGCATGGAAGCAGAACTGCAAACGCAAAAAGTTGATTTAGAAAAGCGTTTGAAAGATCTGGAAGAAATGCGCACAAAGATTTCTGGCATTTTAGAAAACCGGGTCAAGATCGATGAACAGAAAGTCGATACTTTGGTACAGATGTATACCAATATGAAAGCCCCGCAAGCGGCTAAAGTCTTTGAGACGATGGACGAGGATTTGGCCGTAGAAATACTTGGCCGTATGAAAAAGAAGAATGCTGCTGATATTATGAACTTATTAAAGCCAGAAAAAGCTCAGATGTTATCAGAGATGTTTGCTGGTTATAAACGGCGACCTGCCAGCGCGCAATAGCCACAACCCTTTTCCAAGGAAGGAGGAAGGTTTGTTACAAAGTATAGTCGGCCCTCCCATAATGGTGGGTGCGACCGATTTGAGATCTAAGCCTGATCGATCAGGTGAAAAAGATTTCAAAGGTTCCGGCTCCGAATCTTCATTCGGTAAGGCTCTCGAAGAAAAGATTTCTTCGCAAAGTCCGAAAGAAGTGAAAGATTCACCGCAGAAAGAGATGAGGCGCAAAGATGATACGGAAAAGCCTCAGAAACAAGAAGCGAAGGAAGCAGGGACAGAGGTTGCCAAGCCAGACGGGAAGATAACAAAGAAGGCGACGGACAGACAGCAAGCAATACAGGAATTCATGGACTCTTTCGAGAGTGAATTCGAAATCCCTCCCACACGACTTGTGGAAGCGATGGCTCAGCTGGATGACGAACAGCTTACTCAATCCCCCGAAACAACAGCAGATGCTGTGGTAGACCAATTGAATCTGAGTGATGCAGATGCAGACAAAGCTCGTGCGATGTATGCGGCATTGTTGATTCAATTATCCCAAGCGCAAACGCCAGCGAAAAAAGAAATCGTTGTTGGTGGTGGCGCGGCGGTATCTAACACGCAGGTTCAAGCACGTGCCTTAGCTTTGCAAGAAAAGCAAAGTGCGATGGGTGCATCTGTTGATCGTTTAAATAAAAACTTTATGGCGCGCCCAGAGGCGAAGGCTCTCGAAGCGCAGGTCATTCCTAAAGATGGTGCCTGGGCACAAAAACTGGCGATGGAAAAATCAATGCAAGACGGGCTTCCTTGGGAGCTAGAGTCTGACATGGATGTTCCGATGAGCGAAATGCCAGATGAGGCCGTGCCGTCCGAGGGCAAGATGAATCCTACACCCAGCCCGGCATCGCAGCTGGCGCAATTGCCTCCGCACTTGCAGGGGCAGATGAAGGAAGTCATGTCGCCAGCTTTGTTGGCAGCGTTAGCGGCGAAGCACGCAGCGCAAGCGCAGCAAGCCGAGGGTATGAGTGAGGAAGCTCCGGCGTTGATGGACGAGTTCCAACAAGCCTTGCAAGGACCGAAGTTGGAAGCACCGATTTTACAGTCAGCTCCGCAAGGGCCTGGCCAGCAAAAAATGGCGCAAGAATTTTTCCAGAATCAGTCGCAAGGACAGTCCCTGATGCAGCAAAATGGTCAACAGTTTGCGCAAAAAGGAATGTCTGAAGGAGCGAATGCCAAGGGTGGTGAAGTTGTCTCTGAAAAGAGCTTAGATTTTAAAAATAGCTTGAGCGGTTTAGAAGGACTTCATGGTGCGCCCATAAAAGGGGAAACCTTGAAGGCCGAAATGACAGCACCTATGGTTGCTGCCGCCCCAACAGCTCCGGCAAATCCCGCGGAAAACGAGGCGGCCGTAAAGCAGCTCATGAATCAAGCCCAATACCTGATCAAAAAAGGTGGCGGTGAAATGAAAGTTCAAATGACCCCGGAAGGCATGGGAACGATTCATCTGAAAGTGATGTTGCAAGACGGAAAAGTGAACATGCAAATGTCTGCGGATACTCAGGAGGCTAAGAAGACGATTGAGTCTAGTCTAGCTGAACTGAAAACCAGTCTTGCTGCTCACAAGCTCTCGATGGAAAATGTTAAAGTAGATGTTGTTGGTGCAGCATCGACGGACACAGCCGCACAAAACCAGACCGATTTGACTGGCCAAAATCAACGAGATCAGAATCAGCAAACTCGTCAATTCTGGAATCAGTTCAATGACAACTTTGGTTCTCAGGGAAGAAAAGAATCTTTCATGGAGATGCCAAATTTACGCGGTTATGGTGCAAAGACCCGAGACCCTATGCAACCGATTGAAGTAAAATCTCAAGCGCGCAAGGTTGAAGGTAAAGGCAGTGGACTTAATTTAGTAGCTTAACGGCCAAAGCCGGAAGAGGGAGAAACGCATGACAGTCGTGGGTACAAAACTCGGGGTAAATGCATTTGGGGCGACACAACCGAAACCTGAAAATGCAGGAGCTTCAAATCTGAGTGCTCAAGATAAAGCAAAACTTGGCGGCGAAAACGTCGGCGAAGTTTTGAATAAGATTGTTGATGCGAATTGGACCGATCCTGCAAAAAAAGTTCGCACTGCAGGAAACCCAAGTTTGGATAAAGATGCTTTTTTTAAGTTGATGCTGACGCAGATGAAAAATCAAGATCCGACCAATCCCTTGAAGTCTCATGAGATGGCGGCACAGCTTGCAAGTTTCTCTTCGTTAGAGCAAATGCAGAACATGAACAAGTCATTAGATGAATTAAAAAATGCGCAGAAGCCGTCAGAAAACTTCCAAGCATTGAATCTGATCGGTAAAGCCGTCGCAGGTGATTCTTCTAAAGTTGTTCGTGGTATCAATGATAAAGAGCATGATTTCAAATTCAATCTTCCACTTGATGCAAGTGAAGTGACAGTGAAAGTTCGCGATGGAGAAGGAAACATCGTGCGTACTTATAATTTGAAAGGTTTGAAGAAGGGTGAGAACAAACTCACTTGGAATGGTGAAGACGAAAAGGCGCAAAAATCTGCAGCAGGTGAATATCAATTTATTGCTGAAGCAAAAACTGGCGACGGTAAAAAAATTGGTATCAAAACAGACTTTGAAGGAATGATCACAGGCGTGAGTTATTCTGGTGAAGGCCCTGTTCTGCATGTGGGAAATCAGGCCCTTCGCTTTGCTGACGTGAAAAAGATCACAGACCCTCGTCTTATGAGTAACGACCAGAAAGTAAATGATGTAACAAACCTAGACTTGAAGAAAGATGATGCCATAGGACAAACTAAAAAAGAGGAAAATGTAGAGCAACAAAAGGCTCCACCAAGTTCCGCTTCCATGGCAAAGTCTAACCTTATGAACAACGTCGGTTTAAGCCGAGACATGATGGAAAAGATAGCTAAGGAGACGGCTAAATAAAATGGTGGACTTAAAAAAGATACAGACTCTAGATCAACTCATCCCGCAGCAGCCGGCGAAGGTTAAACAACCGGATCTGGGCACGGGACCCTCCTTCAAGGAGACACTGGGGAATCTTGATGGCGTAAAGCCACAGGGACTGAACCAAGTGAATCCGCAAGGCCTGCCAAAGGCTTTAGAAGGAGTGAAGTTTTCGAACCACGCGATTGAGCGGATGAACACTCGGGGAATCAGTTATTCACCGGATGATATTCAAAAGCTGAACGATGCGGTGACGAGAGCAGCAGCGAAAGGTTCGAAAGATTCATTAGTGTTAATGAACGATTCGGCCCTGATCGTAAGTGTGAAGAACAAGACGGTTGTAACCGTGATGGATAAAAACGCTTTGAAAGAAAACGTTTTCACCAACATTGATTCAACAGTCGTTGTTTAAGGCGCGGGCAGCGCGCAGAGCTGAAGTGTGCGGCAGCACGCAGTGCTGAAGGTCGCAGACCTGAAGCTGAAGCAGCTGTAAACTGACAGAGTGGATGGGCTTAGTTAGTTTTGATTTTAAAATTTAATAAATTTAGGGCTGGTCCTCGTAGAGGAGGCCCTCCAAACGGTAGCTCTCGAATAGAGTTGCCAACGACATGGAGGTCACATGGGTATTCTTTCGTCACTTTACACGGGTGTGTCTGGTATGACTGCGCAAGGCGAAGCTTTGGGCGTTATCGGGGACAATATCGCAAACGCGAACACTATCGGTTTCAAGGCAAGCCGCGCTGAATTCCAAGACATTATTTCAAAAAACTTAAAAGGTATTCTTGGTGGTAACCAAATTGGTCGTGGTGTAAAGATCGGTGCCGTAAATCCAATCCTTACTCAAGGTAACGTGGATGCGACTGAAAAAGTAACTGACCTTGCGATCTCTGGTGATGGTTACTTTAAAGTAAAAGGTTCAGATGGCGAATCTTTCACACGTGATGGTTCTTTCCACTTTGACCGTGAAGGTTACTTGGTAACGAACGACAATCAAAAAGTTCAAGGTTTTTCGACAGACGAAAAAGGTAACATTGTAAATAAAATGACTGACATCAAATTCCCGCGCGCGTTGATCCCAGCGAAAGCGACGAAAGAATTGAAGTTAGATCTGAACTTAGATTCGCGCATGGAAGCGACGAAAAAATTCGATATCAAAGACCCATATTCAACTTCGCATTATTCAACTGGTGTTGAAATGTACGATTCACAAGGTAATAAGCACTTGGTCAGCTTCTTCTTCAATAAGACAGCAGACCGTGAGTGGGAATTCAAAGGTCTTGTGGATGGTAAAGAAATCAGCGGTGGCGAAGAAGGTATGATGTCGCAAGTTTGCAGTGGTAAATTGACATTTACTGTTGATGGTAAACTTGACAGCCAAGAAATGACTGATTCATCTTTCAACTTCAAGGGTGGAGCATTGCAAAACCAACAAGTTAAATTGAACTTCGGTGATGCGATTAAAGATGGCGGTAAAGGCCTGGATGGAACTAAGCAATACGGTAAGAACTCTGACCTTATTTCTTGGAATCAAGACGGTGCAGCAGCAGGTACGATCACTGGTTTGTCATTCAATGACGATGGTGTCTTGACGGCTGTTTACTCAAACGGACAAGCCGCTGACTTAGCGCAAATCGCCCTGGCGAAGTTCGAAAATCCAGAAGCTCTTTTCAAGGTTGGTAACAATCGTTTGAAAGAATCAAGAGATTCAGGCACGGCTTCCCTAGGGGGCCCGGGTGCCGCGGGTCGCGGTAAATTGTTTGCGAAGTCTTTGGAAAGATCTACGGTGGATCTAGCGACGGAGTTCGTTAACATGATCCAAAATCAACGTGGTTTCCAAGCCAATGCGAAGACAATCACAACGACGGATGAACTTTTAAATGAAGTGATTCAACTGAAAAGATAATAACTAGCTAAAGACTAAACCTACCTACCATGTTACAGGCTCCCTGACCAGGAGCCTGTTTTTTTAATAGGCATTCTGGTTTTGGCAAGCCCCAAACCTGGGGGGTTGAGTTTCAAGTGTGTAATCACTGCGTAGAGCTAATTAAAACTGTGTAATAAAGGATTTATTGGTATTTTGTTTAGAAACAAATCTGTTATATCTTTAGCCATTAAATAACACGGCAGTAACAAGGATGAGTCGAATGAGATGCTTGGTAGTCGAAGACGATAACGAAATTGCAACAATCGTGAAACAAGGCTTAGGGGAGCTTGAGGGCGACGTTGAAGTTGAATCCAACGGCAGACGCGCTTATGAACGAGCTTTGACAAATCATTACGATATTATCGTTTTGGATTTAATGCTGCCCGAGATGGACGGCTATACTTTCGCTAAATCGCTTCGCGAAAAAGATGTCAATACACCAATTTTGATTCTAAGCGCCTTGCGGGAACTGGATGACCGTTTAAAGGGCTTGAGTATGGGTGGTGATGACTATCTGACAAAGCCATTTGCGATGGCTGAATTGCAAATTCGCGTGAAGAATTTGTTAAAACGTGCGCAAAAAGCTTCTGAAGTGACGACATTGGTTTTTCAGGACTTAAAGTTAAACCGTCTGAACCGCGATGTGGTTCGTGCGGGTCGTAAATTGGATCTGCAAGAGCGTGAATTTGTTCTTCTGGATCTTTTCATGAGCAATCCCAATAAGATCATCGGTAAACAGACGATTCTTAAAGAAGTATGGAATTATGATTTTGATCCACAAACAAATGTGGTAGACGTACTAGTATGTCGTTTGCGCAACAAGTTAGAAAAAGATTTCCCGACACGGCTTATCTACACAGTCAGAGGTGTAGGATATGTTCTTAAGTCGTCTTAAGCCGACGCTCTTCAAAGTCAGCACTAAATTGACCCTGGTGTTCTCTTTAGTGCTGATCCTAAGCTCTACAGTTATCTTTAGCTTTCTTTACTTTCAAATCAGCAGCTCTTTGCAAGACCAAGAGCACGATTTTTTACAGTCGAAGGTGACCGAATATCGGGGGCGCATCGAAACGCGCGGCCTTAAAGACTTCCAAGACTACTTTTCTTATATTCCGAACTATGATCGAGATGGGGCACTGCTGGTCAGCGTAATTTCCCCTCGTGGAGATATCTTATTCCTGCATGAGCCCTTCCCGAACTTCAAAATCGACATGGAGTCTTTGGGGGTGGATGTTTTGGGGCAGCAAGCCCATGATTTTAATTTCGTGACGGCTGAACTGCATGGGCCGAATCCCGTCATGGTGATCGGGGGGCTGTTAAAAGATGGCAGTCGTTTGATCGTCGCTAAAAGTACCGAAGTTTTGAATGCTCAATTGATAGACATGCAGAAAATCTTTTGGTGGTTGTTGCTTCCGGTGGCGTTGGTTGGTTTCTTGGGAGGCCTTCTTTTATCTAATCGTACTTTGAGCCCGGTGCGGGAACTGATCACTTCGATGAAAAAAATCGAAAGCGGTTCGTTGTCCACGCGTGTTCCCGTGGGTGGCAGCGACGACGAGTTGGAAGAACTGAAGATTCTTTGTAATAAGATGCTCGATAAAATCGAAGGTTTGGTGAATGGACTTAAAGAGGCCTTTGATCACTTAGCTCACGACATTCGCACACCGGTTACACGCTTGCGAGGGCGTGCTGAACTCGCCCTGACTGCCGAAGGAGATGTTGAAACCTATCGTGAGGCTTTGCAAAGCTGTTATGAAAATTCCGATAAAATCCTTAATTTTCTGCAAGTATTAACGGATATCACTGAGGCGGAAAACCGCAGTAAAAAGCTGAAGCTTGAAAAGAAATTTATTTCCGATTTAGTCAAAGAAATCATGAGCCTTTATGAAATGGCCTTTGAAGAAAAGGAAATCAAAGTAAATACCATTCTAGACACTCATGATTGGGCCTTGGTGGATGCTCGTCTGATCAGTCGCGTGATTGCGAACCTGTTGGACAATGCACACAAATACACTCCTTCAGGCGGCGAAGTGACGATTGAAACGGTCAATCAAACGGAAACAGTCATTCTGAGGGTTACAGACACTGGCCCGGGAATTTCTGCGGATGAGCATGCGATGATTTGGCAAAAGCTTTATCGCAGCGATAAAAGTCGCTCGGAATACGGAATGGGGCTGGGTTTGACATTTGTAAAAGCGGTCGTTGAAGCCCACGACGGCAAAGTTTTAGTGCGCAGTCCCGTCAAAGACGGTCATGGCACTGAGTTTGAAGTTATTCTGCAGAAAATGTCTTAAAAAGAGTGAGCTTTATTATTTCCGTGACTGCCGTACGCAAACTTAAATTCCCAAGTATGATTTGCGAACTTCATCATTGCTTAAAAGATTTTGTGCAGAATCCGCCATAACAATGCGACCTGTTTCTAAAACATAAGCGCGATGAGAAATTTTTAAAGCCATGCGAGCATTTTGTTCGACTAAAAGAATCGTCATGCCTTCGTTATTTAGCTTCTTAACGATCTCAAAAATTTGCGCCACGATTAAAGGCGCCAGACCCAAGGAAGGTTCGTCTAAAAGCAACATCTTGGGTTTGCACATTAACGCTCGGCTGATCGCCAGCATCTGTTGCTCACCACCGGATAAGGTGCCAGCCATTTGCTGCAGACGCTCTTTTAAGCGCGGAAAAAGATCAAAACACATCTCTAAGTCCGTTTTAATTTGCGCCTTATCAGAGCGGGAATAAGCACCCATTTCCAAGTTTTCTAAAATGCTCATTTGCGGAAAAACACCACGACCTTCGGGTGATTGGGCAATGCCAAGGCTGACGCGCTGATGGGTAGGCACAGATACTAAGTCTTTACCGGAAAATTCAATCTTGCCACGCACGGGGACCAAGCCAGAAATCGCGCGCAACGTGGTGGTTTTTCCGGCGCCATTTGCGCCAATCAAGGACACCACTTCTCCGGTGTTCACGGTAAAGTTCAAACCCTTTAACGCATGAATAGAACCGTAAAAGACTTCTAAATTTTCTACGTTTAATAAAACCGAACTCATCCTGGCTCCTCAACACCCAAATAGGCTTCAATCACCCTTTGTGAAGTTTGTACTTTGCCGGGATGGCCTTCTTCGATTTTCACGCCGTGATCCAGAACGACGATATTTTCGCAAATACCCATGACCAGTTTCATGTCGTGCTCAATCAGTAAAACGGTCAAATTGAATTGCTGACGGATCTTGGCGATCGTTTCCATCAGGTGATGAGTTTCCGAATGATTCATGCCGGCGGCCGGTTCATCCAATAAAATAATCTTTGGATCTGTGGCTAAAGCTCTGACGATTTCCAGCTTGCGCTGTTCACCATAGGGTAAGGAACAAGCCGCTTTGTGCGCTTTGTCGTCCATTTTGAAGATCTTTAAAAGATCCATCGCCTTATCCATCAGTCCTTGTTCGGCGGTCACAAACTTTTTTGTTTGCACTAAGGCATCAAAAATTCCGTACTTCATGTGCTGATGGCCAGCGATTAAGACGTTGTCTAAAACCGTTAGATCTTTAAACAGGCGGATATTCTGAAAGGTTCGGGTCATGCCAAGGTGAGAAATCTCAAAAGGTTTAAGACCTGCTAAAGATTTACCACATAATAAGACTTCCCCTGAAGTTGGCGCGTAAACTCCCGTCAGCATATTAAACACCGTGGTTTTGCCCGCGCCATTGGGGCCGATCAGTCCGGCCAACTGACCTTTTTCAATTTTGAATTCCAAAGAGTCCACAGCCTTCAGGCCGCCAAACTGCATGGTGATCTTACGAGCTTCAAGAATTACGTCGGGCATATTTTCTCCAGACAGCAGTGATTTCTTGATCTCCGAAAAGACCTTTAGGTCGCAAGATCATAACCAGGATTAAAGACAACGAGTATATGACCATGCGCAGGTCCACACCCGTCAGATCCTGCAAGGGGCGAAGGGCTTCAGGCAAAATCGTGATAATAAAAGCCGCGACGATTGAGCCGGTCATTGAACCCATGCCACCTAAAACAACCATGATCACCACATTGACGCTTTGTAAAAACGTGAACGAAGAGGGGCTGATAAACTTGGTAAAGTGCGCAAATAAAGCGCCGGCCACTCCGGCAAAGAAACTTGATAAGACAAAGGCGCGCACCTTCATGCGCGTGGTGTTGATGCCCATGGCCTCTGCAGCGATTTCATCTTCACGCACACTTAAAAAACCACGACCATAAGTAGAATGCATCACGCGCCATATAGTAAAAAAGCAAATGGTCAGCCACACGCAGGCAAAAATAAAAGAAAATAAGAAAGAGCTAAAGCCGGGGATATTGGAGTAGCCCCGCGGGCCTCCTAAGAAATCCATGTTTAACAAAGTCACACGAATGATTTCACCAAAACCTAAAGTCACGATGGCTAAATAGTCACCTTTTAAGCGCAATGAAGGCAGACCCACTAGCAATCCTGCAACTGCGGCAAACAGTCCGGCCCCAGTGCAATAAATGAAAAACTCGAGGGCATTTAAAGCAGGAGGCAAGATATCCCACTTGGTGTTGGCGTAGGCCGCAAAATAAGCGCCGATCGCCATAAAGCCGGCATGGCCTAAAGAAAACTGCCCGGTATAGCCGTTGACCAAGTTCAAACTCATCGACAAAAGACAGTTCACTAAGGCGTAAAGCAGAATCAACTGAAAGTAAGCATCTAAGGCAAAATCAAAAACCAAGCCGACCACGGACAGGATCAGGAGTGTCAGAAGGGGAGCCTTTAAAAACTTCATTAAACCTTCTCCACGGAATACTTACCCAGAAGACCTGCGGGCTTAAAGATCAAAATCACAATTAAAATTCCGAAGGCCAAGGCATCACGGTAGGTGCTAGAAAGGTAGGCCACAACCATCTCTTCGGAAAGGCCCATGATCAGGGCTCCCAGGACTGCGCCACCGACGTTGCCGATGCCGCCCAGAACTGCCGCTACGAAAGCTTTTAAGCCAATCATCATGCCCATCAGTGGATCGATTTTTGGATACTTCATACCGACAAGGACGCTGCCGATCCCTGCCAAAGCGGAACCGACGATAAAAGTAAAAGTAATAATGCGATCCGGATTTACGCCCAGCAAACTCGCAACAGAGCTGTTGGCGCTGACTGCGCGCATGGCACGACCTAACTTTGTTTTAAAAATTAAAAATTGCAGACCCAGCATTGCGATAAGGCTGACAAGCAAGACTGTGACATCAAAAGATTTCAACTCAACATCGGCGATATTAAACAGAACGAAGTCTTTCATTACTTCCGGGAAGACTTTTGGGTCAGCACCAAAAACAACTTGGCCGCCATATTCTAAAAACAAACTGACGCCAATTGCAGTGATTAAAATATTTAACTTAGGAGCTTTACGTAAGGGGCGATAGGCAAAGCGTTCAATCGCAAGACCTAGGATCGCACAGCTTAGCATCGAAAATAAAAGAAGAGTTATGAGTGTCGAAAAGCCAGGATTGTTTTCAATTCCCAGAAAGCGCGCCACATAGTACGCAGCAAAAGCGCCCACCATGTAAACGTCCGAATGGGCGAAGTTGATCATTTTCAGGATTCCGTACACCATGGTGTAACCAAGGGCGATCAGAGCATAGATTGAACCAAGACTGATTCCGTTGATTATATGCTGTATGAAATCCTGCATGCACCGTCCTTAAGGAGAAATAGTCGAGATGTATTTGCGGTTTTTACCATCGACTTGAATGATCACAGCACTTTTCACAGCGTCACGATTTTCATTCAACGTGATTTTTCCAGTAACTCCGCCGAAATCTTTTGTCTTAGCTAGTTCATCACGGATCGCTTTGCCTGACAAGTCAGGAGAGCGCTCAATTGCGGCTGCCAAGATGCGAGCGGCATCATATCCGAGTGCGGCCAGAGCATCCGGAGTCTCATTGTATTTTGCTTTGAATTTCTTAATGAACTCAGTCACCGCAGGGTCCGAAGACTCGACCGTATAGTGATTCGAGTAATAGTTGCCGTTGATGGCCTCTTTACCGATTTCAGAAAGTTTGTCACTGTCCCAGCCGTCGCCGCCCATCAAGGGAGCTTTGATACCCAATTGACGAGCCTGCTGAGCAATAAGACCAACTTCTGTGTAATAACCAGGAACATAAATTCCATCGGGATTTTTTGAACGAATTTGTGTTAGCTGCGCCTTGAAGTCGATATCGCCCGCTTGATAGCTAGAGTCCGCCACGATTTCGCCGCCACGTTTTTTAAATTCTGCCGAAAATACATCAGCCAGACCCACGCTATAGTCATTTTTGACATCACGAAGGATAGCTACTTTTTTGTGTTTCAAGTTTTCAGATGAAAACTTCGCCATTACAAAACCTTGGAAGGGATCGATAAAGCACACCCGGAACACATAGTCGCCGGCCTTGGTGACATCTGGATTTGTCGACGCCGGGGAGACAAAAGGAACGCTGTTAGATTGAGCAATCGGAGCTGCGGCTTTTGAACGTCCGCTGGCCACACCGCCCAGAATTGCGACCACTTTATTTTGTGTGATCAAACGAGTGACCGCCGAGGCTGCTTCTTCGTTCTTGCCTTGATCATCTAAAGTGATCAAACCCAATTTTTTGCCTTTGACTCCGCCGGCAGCATTAATTTCTTCAAAAGCTAGGCGCACACCTTTGTTGGTGCTGAGTCCGAATGTCGCATCACTGCCTGTCAAAGAGTCATACTCTCCGATTAAAATTTCATTTTCTTTTTTGGTGCAACCGACCAGCAAGGGCAAAGTTAAAAGGGCAGCTAAAATCAGACGCTTCATGGGAACCTCTTTCATAGATATCCCTTAGAATTCAAGCATCTAAAACTTAGGTCAAGCTAAAAAGGCAAAGAGCTTCGGGCGAAGCTCTAGGTGGCAAGAATGTTGGCTAAAGAAATTAAATCTAATTGAGATTTTCGTTCGTTCTTTGCAACGAGTTCCAAGGGCACTTGTACCAAGCGTTCGCCTTCGGTGCCGATCATGATATTGCAAAAACCTTTCAGCAAAGAATCAACTGCGGCAGCGCCCATGCGGCTTGCTAAAATGCGATCTGCCGCCGTCGGTGAGCCACCCCGTTGTTGGTGTCCTAAGATACTAACTTTGGCGTCCATTCCGGATTTTTTGCGAATAGCATCAGCCAAATCATAACCCCGCCCTGGTTTCTGTCCTTCGGCGGTGATCAAGATGCTGCTGGTTTTGCCGCGTGCAATACCATCTCTGATACGATCCAGAGCTTTCTCCACAGAGGTATTACCTTCGGGAGTAAAAATTTCTTCTGCTCCACCAGCTAAGCCGACGTGCGAAGCGATGAATCCCGAGTTACGACCCATCACTTCAACAATAAACAAACGATCATGCGAAGCTGCGGTGTCACGAATTCTGTCGATGGCCTCTAATGCGGTGTTAATAGCCGTATCAAAGCCGATGGTTTTATCACTGCCATAGATATCGTTGTCGATTGTTCCAGGAACTCCCACCACGGGAACTTGGTGTTCTTCCCATAAAGCATTGGCGCCGCGGAAAGAGCCATCACCACCAATGCACACCAAAGCATCAATATTATTTTCTTTAAGATGTTGTGCCGCCTTGGCGCGACCTTCGGGTTTCATGAACTCTGGCGAGCGACCTGTTTTTAAAATTGTTCCGCCACGCTGAATGATGTTGGCCATGTCCCGCAACTGCAAAGGATAGATTTTATTTTCCATCATGCCGACATAGCCGTTGTGAATACCGTACACTTCTAAGTTTTGCGCAATGCCAACGCGGACAACGGCGCGAATGGCCGCATTCATGCCCGGCGCATCACCACCACTCGTATACACACCAATTCTTTTAATTTTTTGAGAAAATTGAGCCATATAAAAAGGCTATCAGAGATTCCGAAGGGACGCCGTACCTTTTTCGGATGCACAGCGAAATTTAAAAGTGCTGCGCTGAAAATAAAAAAGGCGCTCCCGGGGGAACGCCTTTTTTGGATCGAATCGTTAAAAAACGATTACTTCACCATTGATTTGAATTCTGCGCCAGCGCGGAATTTTGGAGCCCAAGCAGCTGGGATTTTGATCGCTTTACCAGTTTGTGGGTTGCGGCCAGTGCGAGCTTTACGTTTAGCTTTAGTGAAAGTACCGAAGCCAACAAGTTTAACATCGTCGCCTTTTTTAACAGCTTTTTTGATGTTTTCTACTGTGCAATCAAGGATCGCTTCAGCTTGTGCTTTAGATACTTTAGTTTCTGTAGCAATTTTTTCGATCAATTGTGCTTTGTTCATTGTGAACTCCTCTTGCGACACATTTGTGTGTCTTGGTTGTAAATAATAATCCTGCTGATAACTCTTCGTCATCCAATGACTAGGCAATCAAAATGCAAAATCACATGTTCGTCAATAAAAAATATGAAAACGACTCTGAGTGCACCTTTCCGGGGGATCAGTGTTTGTTGTCAGACTCGTCATCGTAGTCTTCTTCGTCGGAACTTAAAGAATCACTTGAAGGAGTCGTGACAGGAATCCGATAAGAGTCGCTTGCCCATTCGCCAAGATCTATAAGTCGGCATCTTTCAGAGCAGAAGGGGCGAAAGGAATTTTCAGTTGAGTACAAAGTTAAAAGCCCACATTGTGGGCATTTAACTTTTAATTTATTTGTTGAATCAGTCATGGGCCAAACTCTATCAAGTCTGGCGCTGGGTGCAAGACGCAGAGCTTAGCGGCGTTTGAAGCGACCCGTTGCGATTTTTGTCGCGACGTTGTTATACGGGAAGTAAAGGTCGTAAGTGAAGTAACCGTCGTTCAAAGTTCCTTGCAAAACTTGGATTTGGATCAATTTCAAACCACCACCGTTCATGTAAGACCCTTGGGCGCGGATTTCGAATCCTTTGCTTTGGTTGATCAAATTGAAAGTGTTGTTTTGGTTTAAGTAAAGAGGATTGAAGGCCATACCACCACCACTGATACCGAAACTCAAAGAGTATTGATACCATTTGATTGCAGGGTAAGCTGTGAAGCTGACGGTTGGTTTCAACGAGCTATCCACAGTGATTTCAATTTGGAATGAGCCAGACTCCCAGTTAGAGCATTTTGCCAAACCATATTCGATTCCCCAGATATTGCGATCACAAACGCCCATAGCTTGTTTCAAGAACTCTTGGAAAGCCCCAGAATTTACGATGGTCAAGTCGCCATTTTGTGTTTGGATGGAGCTGCTGTAGCCGCTGTACCCTTGATAAAAATAACGATTGTAATCGTAATATCGAACGGTTGTTCCCGGAGCGATGCCCGATGTGTTCATACACACATATCCGTTCCATACTTGGCCCACACCACACTGCGGTCCCACGGGGGCAATGACTCCGCCGGAACTGTCGTTGCCACCGCAACCTGCAACTAATACAGCCGTATAAATTGCCAAGAAAGATGTTAAGAGCTTTTTCATTTCATACCTCTTTAAAAAAATAAACTTCTTCATAGAGGCTCTATTTCAGGACTCGTGCCACCAGGCCCCCCGGATGAGCGCCCCGTAAAGTGCATCTGAGGTGCTCGGACTGTTGAATCTTTTCAGAGGGGCAGCCAAATTGTGTCACATTGATTTAGTGTCTCAGATTGAGACGACGAATTATGGTGTGCAGGGGGCTAGGTCACTTAGGGCGCGTTCGCGCGTGTTGGTTTCCATAAAAGAAAAAACAAACCAATAGTTAAAATGGCCACACTGATCCAACTTGAAATTGAAAGTCCCAGGGTCGGTCCGCGGAAGTCATCGCGGAAAGCTTCCATCAGCAGGCGTCCTGCCGCGTGCAAAGAAATCCATAAATAGAAAACCGCTCCCTGAGGACGTAATATCTTAGGTCGTGCGGTTCGCTCTGTTTTTTCCGCAGCCAGTAAAATAATTAAAACACCCAGCTCCCACAACGACGCGTAAAGTTGGGTGGGGTGGCGCTGGGAAAGAGCCCAAGGCAAATCACAGTAACGACCGTAACAGCAGCCCGCTAGCAAACAACCGATGCGTCCCAAAAGATATGAAAGAGAAAATACAGGTGCAAAAAGATCCAAATAGGTTTCGTTCTGAACGTCGCGCTGAAAGTGCAGAAAAGTGAAACCACAGACCGCGGCCAGGATTGCTCCGCCATAAAAAACAAAGCCCCCGTTCCAGAACTCTAAGATGCGCCACCCATT
>JABWCO010000213.1 GCA_013360185.1 Bdellovibrio sp. | reverse complement strand
TGCCCGCCGTGAACGACGCGAGCGGCAAACAACTTCCCGGCGGATTGCGGTCTTGCGAGCTCTGCCTCCAGTTTTGCAGCTTTGACTTTGGCAGCGGCTGAAATGTTTCAAAAACTAAATCCGCAGCCTTGGGGACAAGATAAGAAAACATTGTCAGAGCTGTCTCGCCAGGGTTCGGGCTCGTCTTGTCGGTCTTTGTTTGGACCTTGGGCTTTGTGGAAAGAAGAGTATGCACAGCAAATGAATCTGCCAATTCAAAATCTGCATCACATCGTTGTGGTCGTGGAAGATTCAAAAAAAGAAGTGTCCAGTTCAGATGCGCATAAGTTGGTAACGACCAGCTTAAGATTCACAGGCCGTCCTGAACGGGCAGAGCTGCGTTTGGCGGACTTATCACAAGCTTTGCAATTTGAAGATTGGCACATGGCGCGCCAAATTGTTTGGGATGAGTTCATCGATATGCATCGCCTTTTTGAAACCAGCCAGCCGCCGTTTAGTTATATGACAGATGGTTCAAAGCAAGTACTTGAAGAGTGCCAAAAGCTGTGGAATCGTTGGCAAGATGGTCCTTTGGTGACGATGGATGCCGGTGCCAACGTGCACATGCTCTTTAGAAATGACCAAAGAAAATCTTTTGAAGAATACCGCGAACATTTCAAAAAAACCTTCAAAGTTTTGGCGTTTGCCGGTGTTAAAGACAATGTCCATTGATTTTTCGTGTAAGTCTTTTGGCAAGTGGATCCTCGCTGGAGAGCACGCCGTTTTGCGTGGCGTTCCTGCATTGGTTTTTCCGATTCAATCCCGGAACCTCGAACTGAGCTATCAAAAGGGCAGTAATCCCTTAGAATTGCGCTTGGTCGGTGATCATGGCAAAGACTTACAGCTTCTAGTCTGGGGTGTCCTCGAAAAAGCGTGCGAGATTAAAAAAATCTCCCGAGCTGATTTAACAGGGCATTTGGTTTTGGAATCCTCGATCCCCGTCGGTGCCGGTATGGGCGCTTCGGCGACTTTGTGTGTGGCTTTAACTCGTTGGTTGGGCTTCTTAGGCTACGTCGAAGAAGCAGAATACTATGAGTTCGCCCGTAACTTAGAAAACCTTTTTCACGGCGAAAGCAGTGGCGTAGATATCGCGGTCGCCCTAACTGGCCAGGGCTTGTATTTCACTCGGGCTGGGGAACGCAAGCCATTAAAGGCCAGCTGGCATCCGCAGTGGTACATTTCTTACTCTGGTAAGCGCGGTGTAACGGTTGAGGCCGTAAATAAGGTGAAAGATTTATTACTTAAAAACCCAACTTTGGGTGAGCAAATCGACGCCCAAATGGCGAAAGCTGTAGAGATCGCAGAACACGCGTTAAAATTCGATGCTCAGCAAGGGTTGCCGCTACTTGCCGAGGCCATTGAACTTGCCGGGCAGTGTTTTGAACAGTGGGGACTGAACGAGGGGGCTCCAGCAGAACATATCCAGTGGCTGCGTGGAAATGGTGCCTTAGCTGTGAAGCCCACGGGATCTGGTGGCGGCGGTTATGTTTTGTCTTTGTGGAATCAAAGACCTTCTAAAGATGTTCTGGAAAAGCTAATTCCTTGTTAATACTTTTGCAGACATTTTCGCTCTTTTAAAAACCTCAGAATAAGGAGACCTTGTGTCGGTTGTGGCTTTGGTTCAAAAAGACATTCGCTCGCAAGGTGGCAGCAAAGAACGAGTTGCAGCTTTGCAAAAGTTTTTCGATACGGGGCCTGGTGGGTATGGTGAGGGGTATGTTTTTATCAGTCTGCGAGTTCCGCAATCCCGGGCGTTTGCTAAAAAATATATCTATCTTGATCTGAAAGATGTCCAAGCCCTTTTAAAGTCTAAAATTCATGAAGAACGTTTGATTGCTTTACTGATTCTTGTTGCGCGTTTCAAAGAGGCCGACGCGAAAGAACAGAAGCAGATTTACGATATTTATTTAAAAAATACTCGCTCTATTAATAACTGGGACTTGGTTGATACTTCCGCTGAACATATTGTCGGTGCCTATCTTTGGGATAAGAACCGCAAAGTTTTGTCGGACTTGATAAAGTCGAAAGATCTTTGGGAGCGGCGTATTGCTATGCTTGCGACCTTTCATTTCATTAAGAAAGGCGAGTCTAAGGATGCTCTTCGCTTTGCTAAGATGTTGTTAAAAGATGAACACGATCTTATGCACAAAGCCAGTGGCTGGATGCTGCGTGAACTGGGTAAGCGCGTGAGTGAAAAAGACTTACGTGCTTTTTTAGAAAAGCACGCGCATGTGATGCCTCGGACAATGCTTCGTTATGCGCTAGAAAAATTGTCTGCACAGGACCGCGCTTATTATATGGGGCTTAAGAAGGTTCGCACATAGTATCAGCGGTGACGGTTTTGCTTAAGATGGGTAATCTTGAGCGGGCTTCTTGCAAAAATAGTATTCGGCAATTTTTATTCTATTCCTAGAATGTCTTTCATCTTTGCATCTGGTTTTCTGTCGCCAGCGCGGAACTCGATGATTTGTTTTCTTGTTTCGTTAAAGAAATAGCTTAAGTGCACGAGGGTGCCGAAGCGGTCTGAAACCTCCAGAGCCGTGATCACGAATCCCGCTTTTAGTTTTGGGATGATGATCGCATTGTTCACCGTGGTATGACGAGACAACACAATTTGAAAACCCATAGCTTTTACTTTAGCTAGGACTGCATGCAGCAAAGCCGTATAAAGCCCTTTTTTACGATGGTTTGGTAAGATCGCACTATTGCGCATGTAAAAGGTTTCCGCGTTGTATTGATCGCCATTAAACCAACCGCAGAATTCGTCCCCTTTAAAGATACAAATATTAAAGCGAATCATCTGCGACAGATTTTTATGCAGTTCGCGGAAGTTAGCGAGCTCCTGTTCAGAAAGAACTTTACGTGTATCCATGCTCGTATCATTTTCAGAGAAAATTTTCGGGCCCCATTGGCTCCAAAGATCTTGGAATTCTTTGTGCGGAAGTTCTACGAATCTATAACCTTCGGGTAAGGAGTGTGCCATGATTAAGCTTGGCAAGTCGTTTTTGAAATAGCAACGATTTGGATGTTGCATGACTCAACACCGCATGGATTCCCTCGCAAAAAGACCTGGTCCGCAACGCATCAATGAACGTTTTTTTAATGACCCCGCCCCTGGAGCCGACTGGAATAGGTCCCCTGAGGGGGATTCATGAGATTTTTAATTATCGCACTTCTGTGGAGTGTTCAGTCTTTTGCTCTATCAAATTCAAC
>JABWCO010000212.1 GCA_013360185.1 Bdellovibrio sp. | reverse complement strand
GGATCGCCAAATTTATTTGGCGACAGCAGTTTGCCGAATAAATTTGGCGCCCCCTTTGGATGTTGAATCCTGCTCCCAAGATTGGGATTTTTTTTATATTCGCCATCACACCACTTTCGACTTATCAGGTCCCAGCGGCAAATTAAGAATCGGCAAGGTCGCCGAGGCCTTACTCTTTCTTTTTAATTGCACCCATATAGGAGTATTGCCATGGGCGAAAGGATAACAGCACGCCCATGTCCAAAACATTGACGTTGTGTTCAACCTCAAAACGCCCTTCTTCTTGCATTTCTAGCATCAGACGTTCTAGTTTTGTTTTGTACTTTGCCAAAGTAGGCGCACTTAATTTCAAGAATGAAAAACGTAAAAAGTCTTCGCTCTTAAAATCGTAATTAAGATAGTTGCTTTTGGTTTGTTCAAACATCGCCTTACCAACAGGTCCGTCCCGTCGGAAGCGCAAAAAGCCATGCTTCTTCATTTTTACTTTATCGCGGGGATGCAGTTCGATCAGATTAAGGCGGTCCAGTTGAAAAAGATATTTTTTCGATTCCACAGCGGGAATTTGATATTCGCGTTCGATCTTTTGCGCACTTTTACCTTCATGTAAAAGCATAAAATAATGCAGCAACCGAACATTTTCGGCCAACGCTTTTTCTTGTTCATCAGACAACGTGAAAACTTGCGAGGCTTCTTCCAAATTTGCCGACTTTACGACTTCAGAAAAACTGATATCTGCCACCCTGCAAATTTCTTCCAGACGCTCGAGACTAAGACTTTTGTTAGACAGAATGCGCTTCACGCTAGATTCGCTGAGCTTAAGGGCCTTAGCTAGATCGCGATACAGAACATTCTTCGCCTTTAAAGAGCGCTTCAAGGAATTTAGAAACTGGTCTATTTGTGACATATCATCCCCCAAAACGAGGGTATTATATAACGATACTCAAAGCAAGAGTATTGAAATACGGGCTTATTCTGCCGATCCTAGGTTTAGCACAGCAATGGCCTTGGAGGTTCCATGCAAAAAATAATATCGCTCCTTCGACACATTTTTAAAGCCAAACCATTCTATTACGGCTGGGAGCAGCGGGCTTACGAACGACGCCAAGAGCAATACTTCACCGTTTCGCAAAACGCTTGCCGCCCTTCACGGGATTAACTACATTCCCAGAATGCTCACTCAACGTCCCTTGTGGTTTTATATCAAAAACAATCCCCGCGCCTTTTCGCTGGGGATGTTTTTTCTGCTGATAACAAATATTCTTGATGGGCTTTATCCGTTACTGATGAAAGTCGCCATCGATCAAATTGAAAAGCAGGTCCCACTGAATGATATCACGCGGACTTGCCTGATCTTTTTTGCCTTGATGTCGGGCCTGGCCGTCAGTCGTTATGCATGGCGATCCTTTTTTGGACAATTTCATACCTATGCAGCAGAACACATCCGTCAGAAGATTTTTCATCATATTACGTCACTAGGCCCCAACTTCTTTCAGAAGAAACCCGTGGGCGAACTGATGAGCTTAATGACCAATGACGTGCAGTCTTTCCGCCAAGCCATCGGCCCCGGTGTTTTAATCTTAGCTGATGGGATTATTATTATTCTGGTCGTCTTTCCGATCATGGCGATGCTGAATTGGTCGTGGACCTGGAAGACTTTAATCTTTTTACCTGTGGTGCCTTTTCTGATCTGGAATATCATGCGCCTAATTCACAAAAACTACAAAATCCAACAGGATCGTTTTTCAGAGCTGACAGGAGTTGCGCAAGAAACCGTGGGTGGTATTCGCGTGATTAAAAGCTTCGCGCAAGAAGACAACCGCACCCGTCTTTACAATGGCGTCAGTTCAGCCTTTGAAAAGGCCTGCAATAAAGTCGCGCGCGTGGATGCTTTTTTTATTCCGATCATGGAATTCGGCATCACCTCAGGCAGTGTGATCTTACTTTTCATCGCCAAGGATGATTTATTTTCTGGGGCTGTGACTTTAGGAACTTTTGTGGCTTTTCACCGCTATATCCAAAAAATGGTGTGGCCGATGACGGCCTTAGGCTTGGGTTTTTCTTATTTCCAAAAAGGCTACGCTTCTTTTGATCGCATCAAAGAAGTCTTACACACAGAATCCGACATTCCCGACAATGGCACCCATGAGCTGCGCGACTTTAAAACTTTAGAATTTAAGAATGTTTCTTATCGCCACGAAGGCAGCAGCGTCAATGCTCTGACGAATGTGTCTTTCGCCCTTAACTCCGGCGAAAGCTTAGGCATCATGGGGCCCGTCGGCGCTGGTAAAACCACGTTACTGCATTTGTTGACTCGCCTTTATCCTTTGCAACAAGGTCAAATCCTGGTGAATGGCATTCCGATCGAACATATCACGCAAGAATCTTTGCGTCGCACGTTCTTGCTGGTGCCCCAAGAGGCTTTTTTATTTAGCGAAAGCATTTCTGAAAACGTCAGCTTCGGCTTACCGTTAAGAGCTTCTGAAGAAGAAATTCTGCGCATGACTGAAATTGTCGATCTAAATAAAGAGATCGACGCCCTTCCTCATGGCTATGAGTCCCAACTGGGTGAGCGCGGTATTAATTTATCGGGCGGCCAGAAACAACGTCTGACGATTGCTCGCGGCTTGATTTTAAAAACTCCGGTTTTAGTTTTAGATGATTCTTTAAGTGCCGTAGATACGCGCACTGAAAAAGCCATCGAAGAAGAGCTGGCAAAAAGCCGTGCGACTTTAAGCCGCATAATTGTGGCCCATCGACTGTCTTCGCTAAAAGGTGTGGATAAATTATTGATCCTTAAGGACGGACAAGTTGAAGCGGCGGGAACTTACGAAGAAGTTCTGAACAGCAGCCCGACTTTCCAAAAGATTGTGCAGATCCAAGGACCAGGAGTCCCCCATGAGTGAAAATTTCATGCATGAAGACTTGGTAAAAACCAAGATCACCTACTGGGGCCTTTTTAAACGCTTGTGGCCCTATGCTCGCAGAGAAAAAGTTTTACTGTTTTCAGCCATCTTCGCGGTTTTCGGTGGCGCCTTGGTTGCGCGCCTTGTGCCGACGCTTGTTGGTTACGCCATCGACCATGGTTATAAACAGAAAGACCTCACGGTCTTTACCCAAGTAGCTTATGCTTATTTGGCCTTAGAAGTTCTGCGCTCTTGCTTTTCATTTGCCAACGTTTATTTGTTCCAGCTCTTCGGCAATCGTATGTTGTTCCATTTGCGCGAAGACCTCATGGCGCACGCCCAACGTTTGCCTTTGCAGTTTTT
>JABWCO010000079.1 GCA_013360185.1 Bdellovibrio sp. | reverse complement strand
GATGTGCGGCCGTACATCTCCAACTTGATAGGCGACGAGGTCTCCACGCCGCCGCAACTGACAATCCGTGAAGATGGCACCGGTTTGACGGAGAAGCGGCGTTCACTCAAATGGCGACGGCACCGCTTTTCCCAACGCATTGCTTCAATGCAAGAGCAGCTAATCAATGACCAGGCCGACCTCGTTACCATCGAAACGCAACTTGAACAAAACACCGATGAAATGATGGTCTGCGTGCTAGCGCAAGAACTCGCCAACGCAGCCCAAGACGGCAAGGCATTTCCGGCTTCAGCATTTGTAAATCTTGAGGCCGCAACCACGAACGCAACGGCAGCCCAAAAATTGCAAGTGACAGCAATGAAACGAATGCACGCCAACGCCCTGAAGGGCGTTGCACAAATAGCACCTGACGCCTATAAGGGCGGACAAATATTAAAAGAGTGCGCCCAAGCAGGTCGCTCGTGGTTGGCAAGCGTACGCCAGGCTGTGCAAACAACAGCGAACGTCTTAGGTTCAACTAAAAAAGCCATGGAAACCGAGTTAAATAAAAACACAGAATACCGTCACTGGAAATCCCAAACTGACAAAATCAAATTGGAAAAGTTAACCATAAAGCGGGTTGAAAAAGCGATGCAAGAACTTGCCAAGGACAACTCCATCATTGATCGTTCTGAATTGGCACAGCGAATGATGTTGTTAAAATCAGGTCTGTTCGGATCCAAAACGTCATTTTCGTTTGGCGCCCCACCAGTACAAGCGTGGATCAATCACACAAAATCAATGCATGACCAAGCTGTTGCAGGTTTCGTCGCCAGTATGAAACAGTTGCGTGATGGCGCCTTGAGCCTGACTCCGACTGGGCGCGCGCGCATCGCGAAGTACGATTATGAAAACACCAAGGTGCAAATCGCCAGCTTAAGAACTGCACAAAATTTAGAAAGCTTAAATCTGCAAGAGTTGCCATTGGGTTCGCGTGAACATGAATTGGCCTGCCAGCAACTTGAAACAACTTGGTTGGACTGGAGCGCAGCGATTGATCACTTAGGCGCCATTCAATTCTTCTGCGATATGATCGATCCGGTTTTAGATAATAAGATGGATGCAAATCTGATCATGTCTTGCCGAGGTTACGCACAATTAAGTGGCACAACTTACAGAAAATCTGTGGTAGTTGATGCCAAAGAAACTTTAATCAAAAAGGGTTTTCAGTCAGATGCCAACTTAGTCAGCCAAAGACTGAAAGCCTTGCAATGCCCAATGCCTGCTGTTTCAGTGATGAATCAATAGTTAGGGACTAGCGATATTTTAGAAATGAAAATGCCCTCTTCCGAGGGCATTTTTTATTCGTCTAAGATATAATTGATCGGATCGACTGCCGTTCCATTAATCCGCACCTCATAATGCAGATGCGGCCCGGTCGAACGCCCGGTATTTCCAACAGCGCCAACCACGTCCCACTTATTCACCCTTTGTCCGACCTGTACATAAATTTGCGACAAGTGACCAAAACGCGTGGTCACGCCGTAACCATAATCAATAGTAATAAGTTTTCCGTAAGATTCATCATAACTTGCAAACACGATCACGCCATCCGCCGGCGCATACACCGGTGAACCAGGTGCCGCCGCAATATCAAGACCGGCATGCAAAGCGGTTTTACCCGTAAATGGCGAAGTTCTGTAACCAAAACGTGAGGTGATCCAGCCCTTTGCAGGCTTCATGTTTGGCGTCGAGTTCAATAAACTTTGACGCTCTGACAAGCTCTCCCATAGGTCGATCACACTTTGCTCTTTCAACTGCGTTTCTTTGACAGCCTTATCAATGCGCACGACCAATGAAGCGTAATCTTTGTCTGTGCTTTCTGTCGCCAACTCGCCCACTTGATCATTGAGCGGTTTTTTGTTCGAAAAGACTTCGTCTTGCGCGGCAATTTCATCTGGCTCCATACGCTGTTCCATCGGTTCGTATTCTTCCACGGGTTGTCCCGCAGAAGGTTTTGATCCCATGGTCAGTTTTGTAATACGATCTTCCGCATCGACGTTGGTAATTAACTTAAGCTTGGTGGTAAAAGTCTTAACACGCTCTAATGAGTTCTCTAAGGCGCTGACTTTACTTTCTACCAATTGGAACTGTTGAATCAATTGGGCATTTTCGACTTTCAGGCGTTTGTTTTCCATGGCCTGCAAAAGCAAACCGAAGTAATCCACCAGACCTGCGGCGAAAATCACGATGACGATCGCTGAAATAAAAGAAATAGCTTTAAGCCAAGCGGCAGATAGTACAATCTTACGAGTTTTACCCGTCTGATTGCTCACTACAAACAGCGTGACCTTTTTCTTTTCCAAACTCCAGTCTCCTTCGCCTTACTCGTGTCTACATTACTCGTGAAAGTGCACAAGCATAACAGTTACGTTGTCATCTCCGCCATTAGCTAAGGCTTGTTCTACACAAGCTTTGACTGCTTTGTCAGGCGTATTTTGATTTAAAATTTCACATATTTTTTTATCATCGACTAATCCTGAAAGTCCATCAGAACAAATCAGAAAAATTTCGCCGGGAAAGATCTCTCGCTCAATAATATCGGGATACACTTCACGTTCATAACCCACGCTGCGTGTGATGACGTTTCGTCCCACAAGTTGGCGCACTTGATCCTCCGTCATCACGCCAGAGCGCAATTGCTCATTCAGCAACGAATGATCTTCGGTGATCTGCCACAAATGCGGACGCTTAAAAAGGTAGCACCGTGAATCGCCGACATTTCCCACATACAAATGTTTTCCGCGTATATAAGCAACCACCATCGTGGTGCCCATGCCGGCAAGTTCTGGCTGTTCGTTCGCCGCTCGATCAAAAATCTGGCGCGAAGCTTCTTCGTAACATTTTAACATGAGCTCGCGGGGGGACTTTTTTTGTGCCTCGGGATTCAACATCATTTTTTCCACGGCCTCAACAGCCATGCTGGAGGCAACTTCGCCACCGGAATGCCCACCCATGCCATCCGCAACAATGAAAACTCCTAGCTCCCGATTCACCAGGCAGGAATCTTGATTTGAGTCACGGCGAAGACCTTTATCTGTTAAATACCAACAGTCAAATTTCATAGATGTTCCATTTTCACCCAACAGTGACAAAGGAGTCAAAGTCTGGCCCTGGACTTCGGTCGCATTCTTAGCAACATACTCACCGTCGCCTACATTTGCGGTGTCATAATACCGATAGAAAGGGGTGAGGTCTTATGATGAAGTCACCGTCTTTCAGAAAGTATGTGCTGCTCTCGCTTGCCTTCCATATTTTGGTGGCAGGCACGATGCTTATTATCGAGCAACTAACTACTCCTCCGATCAAGTCGGAGACCGTAAGTATAAACTTTCTGAGTGCAGACGATTTAGAAAAGCTTGCTCAGGCAGACAAGCCACAACCAAAGAAAGCACTCACCGTCCCTGCAAATCAAATTGTTGAACAGAATGAAACATCGGCCAACGATGAGGTGCCCAACAATTCGCGCTTTTTAAGCGCAAAAAACCAAAAAGTAGAAAAGCAAACTGTCGCGGCCGAACGTGGTCAGTTTCAAAATATAAAAAAGGCAGCGCCCATAAGGTCCGGGTCTAAGGGTGACGGCAAGCCAAAAGAAGCCGCAGTTTCAGAGGAATCTAAAAAATTAATTGCCAAAGAACTTTTCAAAGGATTTGATCCCAGCGCTGCTTTGGAAAAACAGAAGTTAGCAGAAAAAGAAGCTGGACTTGGCGAAGGTCGTGGCAGTGGCGAGCAGAATACAGGCGCGAACGCAGAAACCAGCCAATCGAGCGATTATATCAAAGACGTGCAAGTGGGCTTGGAAACCGTCTTAAATACGCGCGAATTCAAATACTATTCTTACTACAGCCGCATCCGCAAACAACTTTCTCAGCACTGGGAGGGTCGCGTGCGTGAAAAGCTTTCGAAGCTTTTCAAAGAGGGCCGCGCCCCGGCCGCAACCACGAAAGATCGCATCACTAAGCTTATGATTGTCTTAAATGATCGGGGCACCTTAGTGCGCGTGCAGGTTCTGAGCGACTCGGGTGTGCGCGACTTAGATGATGCCGCTATCGAGGCCTTCAGAGCCGCCGCTCCCTTTCCCAACCCACCCAAAGGAATTGTAGAAGGCGACGGTACCGTCAAAATTCGTTGGGACTTCGTTTTAGAAACTTAAGATTTACCCGTGTGGGTTGACACAGCAGCAAAGCAACAATAAACAGTTTAATGTCTATTCGCACGGCTTCCGTGTTTTAATTTACACCCCGGCAGGGGTGCTCCTAACCTGAGGGTAGGAGAATCCATGGACATGCAAATCCCGTCTCTATTTAATGAGACTTTGCTAAGAACCATCATCGAGTCCGTCCCAAATGGAATTTTACTGGTTGATAGCCAAGGTAAAATCACACTGTGTAATACTGAGATCGAAAAAATGTTTGGCTATGCCCCCGCTGAGCTTTTGGGCAAGACGGTCGAAGTATTAGTTCCTATTTCGGCGCGCAGTAAACATCCTGCCTACCGTACGGATTTTTCTAGCCATCCCAGCAAACGGCAAATGGGTGCCGGACGGGATTTGTCCGGTGTCAGAAAAGATGGTTCTGAAATTCCCGTAGAAATCGGCCTGAACTATTTAATTTTAGACCAACGCAAGTACTTCTTAGCCTCCGTCGTTGATATCACCCAACGAAAAATGGCCGAAGAAAAGTTGCATAAAGCTTACGATGAGGTACGCCAAAAGAACATCGAAATGGAACAGTTCGTTTACACTGTTTCCCACGACCTCAAAACGCCCCTGGTGACAAGCTCCTCATTTATTAGCTTCCTTAAAGAAGATCTCGAAGAAAAAAACTATGACAGCGTTTTCGACTCGATGGACCGCTTAGAAAAAGCCCACCATCGTATGCAGGAATTGATCGAGGATCTGTTGCAACTAAGTCGCGCAGGAACCCTGGAACTCAAATACGAATACACAGATATTAGCGATATAGTAACTTCAATACAAGAATCACTGGCAGACATAATCAAAGAGAAAAATTTTAAATTTAGCTTTCACGACTTGCCTAAAAAGGTCCTGTGCGATCGCCGGCGTATTTATCAAGTCCTCGAAAATCTTATTAACAACGCACTCAAATATGCGGCGGACGTCAAGAACCCACAAATAGAAGTCTTCGGTCAAGAGACTGAAAAAGAAATACAAATTTGCGTAAAAGACCACGGCCCGGGTGTCGATCCTATTTACCAAAAAAAGATCTTTGGGCTGTTCCAAAGGCTCGACAACTCAAAGGAAGGGACCGGCGTAGGACTGACGATTGTTTCGCGCATCATGCAAATTCATGATGGCAGATGCTGGATTCAATCCCAGCCACCCGATGGCTGCGAATTTTGGATCGCATTTCCCAAAGGAAAGGGCAAGGTTTATGAAACTACCCATTGAACCAATGCACATTTTATTAGTGGAAGATGACGAAGACCACGCTGAGTTCATCAAACGAATTTTGCAACGTGCAGATCCTCAAGTAACGCTAATCAGGGTCAAAGACGGAGCTGAAGCAATTTCATTTATATTACAAAAATCCCCCTATCAAAATCGCCGTCTTCCAGCCCTCGTGATCTTGGATCTAAAACTTCCCAAAAAAAGTGGCCATGAGGTTTTAGAAGAAATTAAATCCCACGGCAGTTACAAAAGCATCCCGTTTGTGGTACTGACGACCTCCGATGCTGAGGTCGACAAGGAAAGAGCTTACAACCACCACGTCAATAGCTATTTGGTTAAGCCCATGGAAGCAGAACTGTTCAAAAAGATGTTGCGCGAACTGCACTTATATTGGATGAACATGAATCGTCCCGTCAGCTCCGTTAGATCTCTCGATGAATCCTTTGAAGACTTAGATGAAATGTCACCGCGAGGCCCGCTATGAGATCTTTAGACTTACTGGTCATCGAAGACGATGATTCGCATGCGGAAATTATTAAACGATATCTGAGAAGATCAGACGGCATCAAAGTCAATCTTACAAGAAAAGAAAGACTTCAGGAGGGGCTGTCTAAAATGGCCCTGCAAAAGTTTGATGCTCTTCTTTTAGATCTACGCCTGCCCGATAGCGAAATTCAAGACACCTTGCCGCGCGCAGTGAAGGTCTCGCAGCAAGTACCTATCGTGGTACTTTCATCACTCGAAGATCGCGACAGCGCGATTCGCGCTGTCCAAGAAGGAGCGCAAGATTATCTGTGCAAAGCCAACCTGTCGTCAGAACTCCTAATGCGTACAATTTTAAATTCCATCGAGCGGAAAGAAAATGAATTAAGAATCCGCCAACAGCTTGAACAAAATTCTTTTCTCTTTGAACTAAGCCAATATGCCTTAGGCGAGTTTGACACTGATAAAGTTAAAGGCCGCTGCCACGAAACATTACTGCGGGCGTTGGCCGCTGAATATGTTGAGATTGTCGATCTGCCCGATGGCGCCTATAAACACGAGCCTCCCCATCCCGATCAACCTCACGAGCCAACCATTCTAAAAAAGCTTTCTGAAGTGGGCTTAGCACAGCTGGAAAATGGATTGGTCCAATCAGGACTAACTTCCGGAGTGAATATTGTCTTAGAAAACCAGCAAAATGGGATCGTCTTTGGCGTAATTATCGTGCGCAATCCGGCCGTCAGACCGCTGAAAGAAGAAGAAATTAAATTTATTCAAGCAGTCGCCAATATCCTGACTTCTTTATTTATTCGAAAGAATCTGCGTGATCAACTTCATCAAAAGATTTCTGACCTCCAAGATGCACATCAAAAAAAGGACGACTTTCTAGCGACACTTTCACATGAGTTGCGTTCCCCGCTGAACATTATTTCAGGGTATCTAGAGGTGCTCAAAGCGCCCAATCCTCCCCCTGGCGATTTACAAAGGGCCATTACGGGAATCGAAAATGGTTTGCGCATAGAAATTAAATTGATCGAAGAAATTTTAGACCTATCGCGCATTATCACGGGCAAAATGCAACTTAGCGTCAGCGAATTCAACCTCAGTGACTCGATCCAACAGGTTTTAGATTCAATAAAACCTGCAGTCAGCGCAAAGAAATTAGATTTGCAAGTCGATATCGCTTCAGAAGTGCATAATTTTTTTGGCGACCAAAAACGAATCCAACAGGTCCTCTGGAATTTGCTTTCTAATGCAGTCAAATTCACGCCTAAGCGTGGCACCATCCGTGTGAAGGCGACAATTCAAAGTTCTCATTTTCAGTTTGACGTTTACGACAATGGTAAAGGAATACTTTTAGAGAATCAAAAGTATGTCTTCAACCGCTTCTGGCAAGAGGACTCTTCCATTTCCCGCCAACAAATGGGACTGGGACTAGGTTTGGGCATTGTAAAACAGATTGTTGAACTGCACGGTGGGACTGTCGCGGCAGAAAGCGCCGGCGCTAATCAAGGGGCCCATTTTTCAATATCGCTTCCTTTGGCTCCTGTCAGCGAAATGACCGAAGCCGCGCCTTCGCCGTCCGGAAATACACCAATAAAAAACAACCCGGGTGTCGCTTTGACGAATAAAAATATTTTGGTCATAGACGACGCTGAGGACGCTGTCGCGCTTATGAAACTTCTCTTGCAAAAAAGAGGCGCCCGCGTCACGGGCTGCTCGGATCCAGAACAAGCACTGGAAATCGCCAAAAAAGAAAATTTCGATATTATCATTTCTGACATTGGCATGCCGCTTTTAAATGGATACGAACTGATGAAGTCTTATCGTCAGTGGGAACGTGAAAGTAACCGCGAACCCACCCCGGCGATTGCTCTGACAGCCTATGCTACGACAGAAGATGCAAAAAAATCCCAAGAAGCGGGTTTTCAGACGCATCTGCCAAAGCCCATGAATATCGGGGAGCTGACCCAAGAAATTCAGGTGCTGACTGAGGATGTTTAGATTTTTTAGCGTAAGGTCGCCCAAAATTCCCGAGTAGCTTGCTGTAAAGAGGCATTACTTTCTTTTGAGAATCGAAACACCAACGCAAGAGGTTTTAAGTTAATAAAGCCCAGAACAATCCGACGCTCGGGAATGCGGGCACCGCGATCTGGGTCTAAAACCACGACCTCACAGGTTGCACCAGTGTGACCTTTAAAAATCACCTGATCGCGGAACTGCAGTGGGTTGCCTTTAACTGGGCCAAACATGCTTGCTACCAAATTGGCACACAGATTTAGATCCATCTTCATCGCTTGAATATTTTTAAAAGTATAAAGGTCCACAGTCTTTAAGTCTGGGGAACTTTCATTTCTTCGTATAAAGCTGCCCACATAGTCTCGACTTTTTCCTAAATCCAATAGCGGGTACTCATTCTTACCTACAAACTGCAGATCTTCTTTCGATTTTACGGGCGCAACCGATTCTGCTGACGCATTTGTTGCGCTGACAAAGACCAAAGCTGTAATTAAAAATTTAAAAAATTTCATACCGCACCTAGTGTGTCCCACCGTTGTTATTTGAATTCGCCTTTGAACTCACCTTATCCGAACTTGCTTTTGTAACTTGATCTGCAAGCGCTGCAAACTGTGCCGGTGACGTGGCTGAAAAAGTCATGCCTTTAAAGTACACCGAGGATTCGCTTTTTACTTTTACTTCAAATGATGCATTGTTGTTCCCCGTTACGGTAATAACATCATCTTCAAAACACACGTTCTTAATGTGACTCGAGTCAAAATATGCAGAGCCAATACTCGGCACAACATTCGCGTCGAGCTTTAAACCGGATTCTGTAAAATAAATTTTAATCGCCGCGGCAGCTTTCCAATCCTTGCCAGCGAAAATGGCGGGTTCTTCTTGTAGCTTTTGTAAAACTTTGGGGATTTGCGCCTTTTTTTCTGCATATTCGCTTGCATTCTTCACACACACTTGCACTGCGAAGGACGCCATTGGAAACGTCAAAATACTTCCCAAAGTTGCGAATAATATAAGGGTTACTTTAAAAGGCCTCACATCAGGTATATCGGCTCCTTTTAGGATTTTCTGAATCGGGCGCCTAATTAGCCCTCAAGTCGAGAATAAGGCCGCTAGACCCCTCAACTTAGGCCTTATTTTGCAAAGAGAACTGCCCTCAGCGCAGCCCCTCCTTCAGAATAGAGCCTGAACTCTTGCCGCAGGGCTTAATCTCATGGACTCACACTGGGGAGAATGCTAGTTTGCCCCCTTACTCGCAAGCCGTTCAAAAAGATCCAGAAGGAGAATCACTTGGATAATTTTAAAAACATCAAACCTGAAGTTCTCGATTCCATCGCACGACGCACCCATTACTTGGCAACACAGATGATCTGGCAAGCCAATCATCGTACTGACAAAGAAAAGGGCGACCCTAAAATCGGCGGCCATCCGGCAGCTTCCGCAAGTTCTTTGCACATCATGGGTGCATTGCACTTGTTGGTAAAAACTGGTTTTGATCACATCGCGAACAAACCCCACGCTTCCCCAACGGATCACTCTTACAACTATCTTTTGGATCTATTTCTGAAAAATGATCTTTCCAAATTAACTCAAGAACAAGCGGACCAGGCGATGCATGGCTTGCGTAAATTCACTGATGGCAGTGAATTCGTATTCCAATCTTATCACTCAGCTTATGATCCTGATCACCACAACTTCTTCCCGTCGGGCACGGTGGGCATCCCACCTGTTGAGGCCGGTTACATGGCGCTTGCATATCGCTATGCCCGCGAGCACGGTTACGAAGTTCCTGACGCTCATTTCTGGGCCGTATGCGGAGACTCTGAGTTCCGTGAAGGTTCAATGTACGAAGCCGTTCCTGACTTTGCGGAACGCGAGTTGGGCAGCTTAACTTGGATTCTGGATTACAATCGTCAATCTTTGGACGGACATCGTATCACGAATAAAGAAATCATGAATGGCACCGATGCCGATCGCGTCGAGCGCACCATGGCCGCTAACGGCTGGGAGGTAATCCAAGTTCGTCACGGTTCAAAACGTCAGGCTTTATTTAAAAAGAAAGATGGCGAAGCTTTCAAAAACTTCCTTGAAAAAGAACTCGAAGATTACGAGTTGCAAGCGTTGTTGCTTGTCCAAGACATGAAAGCTTTGAAAAAAGGTATTGCTAAAGAACGTCCAAACATGAAAAAGTTCCTAGAGAACGTCACTGACGAAGAACTTTACAATGCTATTCGCGACTTCGGTGGTCACGACATGTTGGCGTTGGCTGAAGCGATGGAAAAATCGAAACAGTCTAAACGCAAACCCACAATCATCATTGCGCACACTTTGAAGGGCTGGGGCTTAAAGGCCGCGGCTCAACCCGGCAATCACTCTTCTTTGCCACAAGAAGAAGAAGTGATGGAACTGAAAGCAAAACAAGGCATTAAAGGCGAAAAACTTTATGCACGTTTTGCGGCAAGTTCTGTTGAAGGCAAATTCTTAACAGCACGCGGAGAAAAGCTTTTAGGCGAAATCAAAGCGCAACATGCTTTGAAAGCTAAAAACCAAGATTACTTTTTAAAAAAATTGACAGAGTTTGGCGAGCTTCCACAATCTTTGGAAATCAATACGAAAATGACCAGCTATCCACACACTCAATGGATGTTGGGTCAATTGACAGCGAAGTTGACACGTATTTCAAACACGCCGCTGGATGAGTCAAAACTGGCCGAAAAACAAAAAGCGCTGACTGCGAATGAAAAACCATTCAAATTGCCAGGCGAGTTGTTCATTTCAATGGCGCCTGACGTGGGAACTTCTACAAACTTAAATCCAGCGATGGATGGTAAGATCTTTGGGGCTCCGGTTGTTCAAGACTTGGAAACTGAGTTGGGCGTAAAAGATCACAAACTTCCTGACCTCGTCCCTGGTGAAGAAGTGACAGATCGTTTCTTGCGTTTTGAAATCGCCGAAGGCAACGTCATGTCTTGCGTGGGAGCATTCGGAAAAATGCGTGATTTCTTGGGCATTCCAATCATCCCATTGATGACCGTTTATGACTTCTTTATCAAACGTGCTTTGGATCAATACTTCTATAACCTTTACTGGAAAAGTTCTTTCATCTGCGTAGGAACTCCATCAGGTGTGACTTTATCGCCTGAAGGCGCTCAGCACGGATGGAAATCAGACATCCAAATTCCAAATCAAATCACTTGGGAACCGTATTTCTGCCAAGAATTGGATTGGATCTTGTGTGACACGATCAAGCGTCACGTGATGAACGACAATGCAGGCCGCACAGGTACTTTATTAAGACTTGTCACTCGCGGTGCGGAACAAAAAGACATGCTTCATTATTTGAAAAAACAAGCTCGTTTCAAAGCGGGGCTTGAGGGAGCTTTGGCCCGTGCCGAATTCCCAATTTCCGGAGCTATGAGCGAAGAAGCCTTGGAATCAATTGATGATGCCCAAATTATGGCAACCATCCGTGAAGAAGTTTTAAAGGGCGCCTATTACTTGATCGATTACCGCGGTTATGCGGGATACGAACCAGGTGATAACGTCGTTAATATCTTTGCAATGGGAGCTTTAGTTGCTGAAGCTATCAAAGCTTCCGAAGCACTTTTGGCTCGCGGTATTTACGGTAACGTGATCGTTGTGACTTCGTCTGATTTGTTAACGGGCATTCTTGCGCATGAAAATGACTATGAATACCTAAAACAAGGTCTGGGCGTGAACTCAAATCTTTACCTCAGAAAAACGGATGACGTATCCACAGGTGATTTGATCACTGTCGCCGGCAAGCGCATCCCGGCAGTCAGTGTGGCTGACGGTGAGGCAGGTCTTTTAGACAATATCGGATCTGTGATTGGTGTTCGCCAAGAAGCTTTAGCTGTGCGTAAGCATTCTAAGTGCGGTCGTCCTTCTGAAATCTATGGCTATCACAGTCTTGATGCTGAAGCGATCCTTGAAGCTTGCGGTAAAGTTTTAGCTGAAACAGCTTTAGAAAAAGTGATTGTTTCTGAAAATGCTTTGGGCGAAGCGCACCAGGCAGAAGCAAGCGCGGGTCACTGGACAGATTTGTGGCCATCTAAAACTCCAGCGCAAAAACACTAGTCGTTATGGATTACACAGAAGCTGCCAAACAAGAACTCCCTTTCGAAGGGGAGTTCTTTCTAGCCAGAAATAAAAAGTATGAAGAGTTGATTTTCTTTGTGCATTTTTTTGGTGGCAGTAAAAAGCAGCTTCTTCGTCACATTAAATTAGTAAACTCGTTGGGTTATGATGCCTTTGCTTTTCATCTTAAGGGCAATCACCGTGATTTGTTTTCTTTGCGTCTGCCGATCAGCAGTAAAAATAAGTTCGGTGCAAAACACACTTATGCGGACCAAATTGAAACCTTGCTGAATCTGATTCCCGGCAAAAAAATTATTTTTTCTTTTTCAAATCCTTGTGCTTCGGCCATCGAAGCGATGGCCCGCCGGCGCTGTTCAGATACAATTGCGATGATTTGCGATAGCGGCCCCACCGCACGATTCTTACCTTCTGCTTACAACCTTTACACTCACGAATATAAAGTGAAGCTGTTGCCGGTGCGCTTACTTTTAACCCCTTTGTTAAGCATGGGCTGGAGTCCGTTTTTACACCGCGACATCCATGCGGATCTTGCCCAGTTCCCTGAAGGATTTAAAATTTTATCAATCCGTGGCTGGAAAGATTTATTAATTCCGCCTAACCACATCGATGAAGTTTTCGATCCTCATACGCAAATTGACTGGACCAAACTTTCGTTGCCAGAGTGTGGTCATTTGACAGGTTTGCGTGATTTTAAAGAAGACTATGCCCCTGCCGTGGAGTCCTTCTTAGCCAAAGTTGCCACACCTCTTTAAGAATTGCTGAAAATCAACCTCGCATGATGGGCCTGTAACTAGACAGGAATCTATCCACGTTTATCCTAAATCGCAGCGGGGGAACAATATGAACTCAAAGTTTGCAGGCATCATCTTCAGTCTTTTGTTTTTCTTTCAAGCCTCAGTGGCGCACGGCTACATATACTCCGCAAAGTTCGCCGAAATGGGTCATGCCTATATCGACAAACTGAGCACGAAATCCACTGATAATTTAGACAGTCTGACAAACGATAAACGAGATCGCTGCTTGCAAAGATACAATCCCCTTTGGGCTGACGGTGTTCTGGATATCCGCATCGCCCTGGGATACTTCGATTGGACCACAGGTGGTAACGTCTTTTGGGATGGTAAGTCCTATGGCCTTAGCCCCTCTTTGGATATCGCCACATTTGCAGCTTTGCGTGATTTGCTGACATCGGCTTGTTACGGCAATTTACGTTTTTGTGGCTTTAGAGCTGATCCGAATAATGCTTATCGCTTTATTAAAAACGTCCAGATTCACGGGCGCACTTATCAAGCGCGAATCGAAATGCACTTTTCATCAGCCACCGAATATTTGGAAAGTAATTTAGGTTCCGGCCGTGATACGCAAAGGCAACGCACGCAGTACACAGAAAACTTTTTCTTAACCGGCCTTCAGTCCGCCGACGCCATGTTTTACTTTGGCCACTCTCGTAATGGTGGAGGACCTGATTTCACTCCGCCAGTTTTTATCAATGGCCAGAATAAAGTGAACTATAACGGGTACTATAAAGTGCAACAGCCCGGCTTTAGAAAAATGATCGCCGCTTTACAAGGCCCCGATAAAACACCCATCTTAGGCTTGATGTCCTGCGCGTCGCGAGATCATTTTCTAAGTCGCCTGCGCCAGACAGCGCCTAACACGGGAATTATTACCTCTATGGATGTCCTAGAAATTGATGTCGTTTACACGGCTATGGTGGGCGGCATCGACGCCATTCTGCGAGGCCAATGCCAAGCCAGCTTCTATCAGTCCCTGCGCCTAAACTCCGCCAACCAGCAATACATCACTATGGATGGAATGTTCGAGTAAGAGGTTGAGTACGCTAAGAAACTGCGATAAAGCATGCCCATACTAAGGAGTTCCCATGGGCGATTTGGAGTTTCACGTTTACAAAGTTCCTTCTGAATTTGGCGACTGGTTGGCAGCATTTGATGGTGATGAGCTGATTTTTTTAGGTAGCTATAATGCCGGCAAAAAACTTGTCGAAGGCGACTTGGCGGATTTTTTCCATAAGCACTATCACTTTCATGTAGGTTCTTTCACGGCGGCGAAATGGACTAAAGGAAACTTCTGGAACAAAAAGCACAAAATCAAACTGCAAGGCAGTGAGTTCCAAGTCAAAGTGTGGTTGGAAATCCTTAAGGTTCCATTTGGTAAAACAATTACTTATTCTGAATTAGCCAAAAAAATTCGTAAGCCCTCTGCAGTTCGTGCTGTGGCTTCGGCTGTTGGACAAAATCCCATTGCTTATTGGATTCCTTGCCATCGCATCGTTGGCAAAAATAAAAATTCCATGAAATATCACTGGGGCTTAAAAACCAAAAAGAACTTGTTAACTTTTGAAGGGGCTTTGTAAGCCCTGGTGGCAACGCTGCCGTCACGGCAAATAAGTTCCTGATTACAACTATTGCTTATGCTATTGAATTTACTTGTTTTTATTTGAACTCACACTTTAGTCCATATTTGCAAAGCGCCCTTTGACTTACACATTATTTACATAGTAATTTATGTGTAAATGGAGAGCGCTATGAGCAAGAACGCCCTTACACAATTTGCCGATATCCCTTTTGTTTCTGCAGAGAACTTACAACCTCCTGCCGGGCTGCCAACCAATGTCGATACGCTAGATCAGTTTCTTTTATGGAAAGGCATTCCCCAAGGAGACTTAAGTTTACTGCAAGGAACTCCGGGCACTGGTGCGACTTCTTTATGGGTGCGCATTGTGGAACAGGTGCACGCGCAGAATAAGTGGGCGGCGTGGATCAATGCAGACACGCAGCTTTTCCCCACGTATTTGGCCAATCACGGTTTAAATTTAAAAAAGCTTTTAGTTGTCAAAGAGCCCAAAGAGCACGAGCAACTTTTTTGGATCTTGCAGGAACTGATCACCAGTTCTTTATTTGAAGTGATTGGCTGTAACTTAAAAGAATTTTTTCTAAAAAATCATCAGCTGCAAAAACTAAAGCGCCTGTGTCGTGTACACAAAGTCGCCTTGGTGTTTATCAATCAAAAGCCACAACGGTTTATCAACCCCTTGTTCAGCTTGATTGTTTTATTTCAAAGAGACTTCATCACTATTCAAAGGGCTCTTCATCGTCCAACCCCGTTTAACATTGCTGGGAGTATGATCCATGCGAACTTTATGCATCAATTTAAAAACGCCGCAAGAAAGCTCCTCAGCTGAGGCTTTCTTAATTATTAGTCCGCGCGTACAGTTTCGCTTCCCACATTTTATTTTTATCGACATCAGTTCAACGTCACATTTTTTTGGTGGCGAAGCACGTTGTTTAAAAAAAGCTCTTGAGGTGGCAGAAACTTTTTGTGCTGATGCCTGCGGCGCGATTGCTGACACGCCCCCAGCAGCACAAATGCTGGCGCGCTGGAAACCTTTGTGTATCGCCCCTCCCGACAAGGAACACGAAGCATTTCACGGCCTGGGTTTAGATGCACTGAAGGATCTGGAAGGTTTACAGCCGTGGCCACAAAAAAGGCCGATCGAGCATATGATTTCGTTTTTTCACACCTTGGGTGTGCATGGCCTTGAGGGTGTTTTAAATTTTCGCTTAAATTCACTGCGCGAACGATGGGGGGACTTTGGTGTTTTACTTTGGAATCGTCTGCATTCTCAGGACCTTCAAGTCATTTCACCTCTTGTGCCTCGCGACCCTCTTGTGGGCTATGGTTACTTTGACGACCCCATAGCTGCAGTCCCACTTTTGATGAATCACCTGCAACCGACGTTAAATATTTTATTTGCACGTTTGCTGGGGTTGGCTCGATATGCGCAAAAGTTAGAAGTGCTTTTACATTGCGAGTATTCGGACAAGCAGATTTCTTTGCAAATTGAGCCCGTCAGTCCGACACGGGATCAGATTCTGTTTCAAGATTTGTTAGAAAAAAAATTGTCATCGTTAGTTTTAGAAAACCCGATCCGGGAATTTGAAGTCACATTATTTGATGTGCCGGAAAAAGTTCAACAGCTTGATTTTTTTGAACCCCGCGACAACTCCACCGATCGTTGGCGCCGTTTAATTAGCTTTGCCAAGCAATCGCAATGTGAAATGGGTTTTCTGCAAATGGAAGCCAGCCACTTTCCAGAACATAGTTTTCGCTTGGTCACGGATTGGCCCGAAGATTTTAAAGCCCATGATTTAATTGAACGCCAAGACGATGCCTTACAAGTTAAATCTGTGTACGCCAAGGGCCTCAGTGCAAGTCCTCGGCCGTCGTTGCTGTTAGAAAAACCTCAGCCTTTAAGCAGTTTTGAAGCAGGCAAATTACGTTTTGTCTCTTCCCTGCCCAGTGAGCGTATTGAATCTTCTTGGTGGAAGATCAGTGCTCAAGATCTTAAGAACCGTGATTATTACTTTGCCTTATCACAACAAGGTCAACTTCTGTGGGTTTTCAAAGATCGTATAAATTCACAGGTGTACTTGCATGGCTATTTTGATTAGTGGCAATCACAAATTGAAACTGCCCGAATGGCCGAAGAAAAATCTGCCCTCTGCCCCTGTGCGCAGGGCAGCGGGCTTTGTCGAACTTTTAGGCCGCAGTAACTTTTCATTTCTGCAAGGCGCTTCTCACCCCGAAGAAATGGTGCAAGAAGCGATTCGTTATGGTTATGACGGTTTAGGACTTTGCGATCTCAATGGCCTGTATGGTGTTGCCAGAGGATTTCAAACAGCGCAGTCACCTTCTTTCTTTACAGCTACCCTGGAAGCTAAAAAGAATTTTAAATATCTTATTGGTTCAG
>JABWCO010000211.1 GCA_013360185.1 Bdellovibrio sp. | reverse complement strand
TGCCGGCATCTTTTCGCCTCAAGGCATGGAAGTTAAGTTCTCTTACTCGACGACATTTCAAACCTCAGAGACAGACACGGACGGGCGGGAACTGGCCGCACGCCACGCTCAACATCTCTTTGGTTTCTTGCACTCCCCGGCCTTGGTCGCAGGTTATAATCTTAACAGCGATACTCCGGGCATTGGAGCTCCGCGCTTGCCGTTGACTTATCAAATCACTCAGGACCAAAGCAGATCTGGAGTGCGCAAAATCACTTACAAAACTTCGGGCATTCTGCTTTTACATAAAACGGTGGCGCAAGAGATACTTCCGATCGGCGCCTGGGAAATCACCTTGCCTGCAAATCTAGATGAATTTTACGACGAAAACTGTACGGATCCGCACTACAGCAGCATAGGGGATTTCTGGTACTTCTATGATCCGTTTGTTGAAGGCTGTGAATACTTAAGCGAAGCCCCCCTGGCCACCAAAGTCATTGTGAAGATATTCGCGACCCCCAAGGTTCCGACAGACAATGCGGCCCTTGATGAAATTCGCAGCGACAACGGAAATGGCGAGCTTTTTCAAATCACAACCATCAACGGCTTTTCTGAAGATGCGCAGAATCCTCAGGATGATGGTCGTTTGAGTTTTGAGCAAGTGAACATTTGGCTGCGTAAAAATGGTTTCTCTGAGACGGTAGTGGCAAGTTACGCCAATCGGCCAATTCTGCAGTTTGAAAAAACTTTGAAGAAAAAAGATGGTTCTATGGTCGCCGTGCGTATCACGCGTCTGTTGGCCGAAACCGCTATTGCAAAAAAAAATGTGACCTTCGCAAAGTTCTTTAAAGACGCGATGAAAAACGCTGACGTTGTTATCTACGCCGGTCACTCTGGCTTGGGAGGCAACTTAGACATCGCCTCCCTTGAAGATAAAGCTGGAGCTTTAGAGTTCACCCTGGGCAAGCAGCAGCTGTTGTTTTTGGATGGCTGCTCAACGTATTCGTATTATCTTTCAATGTTTGCAGATCGTGCTCCGAAAAACCAGTTGCGCATTTTAACCAACGGCCTGGTAAGTTACTTTACCTACGAACCACACACGCACATCGCCCTGCTGAAAAGACTTTTTAAGGTCAACGAGAGTCCGACCTGGTCAGAAGTTCTTACTGATATGGAGCGACCACTGCGCGGAATGAGTTACTTGCTTAGCGTTGGTTCTCTTTAATCCAACGGTCTAATGCCGTAGCATCTTTCCACTCGAAATCTTTCACCGAATCTGTAGGATTCACGATCGCGAACTGCACCGGAGCTTGGCGCGGCTGACTGCCCAACAACCCCACGACAATCGAATAAATAACCGGCTTATCGGTCGGCATAATGTGTCCCGCACCGGCAACGACAACCACCCGTGCCGGCTTGCCCGTTGCAAGATAGTTCTTAATCACTTCAATTTGATTTTTCAGACGCTCTGGATTTTCGTTACCCGCCAATACGAAATCACGCGTGCGCTTTTCGGCACTAAAATCCCACTGCGTATAGTTGAAATCTTCCACAGCGCGAGCAATCGCCACGTACCCGGCTTTAATGTCAGAGGTGCGCGGATTTGCCCCATAAAATTCAGGATCATTTTTTAGATTCGTATCAACGACTTTGTTCCAGTGCGAGGCATAACTTTGATCCCGGAACTGACGAATCCAGAAGGGTGCCATAAACGGATTCATACGCAACCAATTTTCCCAAGTCGCGGTTTTTTGCGCAGCTTCAGGATCCGCCTCTAAAGCCGTCCCCAAGGGCACGGTCTCAATGATATGCGGGAAAGTTTTCGGATTCAAATAGGCCCCCACAGAGGAGCTATAGGACAAAGTTACGGGAACTGCTTTGCCAATCTTAAGGATGACCGTCAGCTCTTCGATGTCTTGTGCAAATTCTTTCACACGCAGACCAGAGTTTAAATTAAAATAAGGAATCTCGTATTTATCCAAAGCGCTCACCGACAAAGGATGCGCTGGCAAAGAAGGTAACAGTAAATTCCAGCCCTGTTCTAACAACAAACGCACGGCGCGATCCGAGGATTCTAAAGAACGATTCACGCCTGGAAGTAAAATTAAGGTCGCCCCGTTCGGCTGGCGCACGATGTGTTCGTAAGCGATCATCTTGCCTTTGGCCAGACGCTGGTACTGAACCTCTGCAAAAGCAGCAGAGGAGGTCATAACAAGAGCAAAAACTAATAACAATTTTTTCATAATTTTCCTCGTAAGAAGCCTATCTAGTACGCCGGGACTTACGAGAATGCAAAATAAAATCAATAGAATGAAAACTCTAAATTAGTCTTCACGCATAAGGGATTTTTTAAGCCCCGGATAATTGCGACGCTCTCGCGCAAGAACTGACTCGCCATTCGTGGCTTTACGGTATTCGATAAGATTTTTTGGATCACCAAATCCTAAGCGCGCCAAGGTGTTGGCCTTTTGTTTGTGATCCAGAAATCCAGTAAAGAAGTCAAAACGACTTTCCCCCGTAATGCCGCCGCCAGAGTCACGAATCACGATAAAACCGTCGTGCACTTCACCCGTGGGCATTACCGCACCAACCAAACGAGGAATAAAAATCACATCACCTGGTGAGTGAAATTTTAAGTCCGCGGCGGCAGAAAAATACGGATCTAAGCAGCTGCTGCGCACACCATAACCGTAAGGGCACTTGGTTAAATCAACCTTTATGAATCTTGCCACACCATCTTTGGTGGAGTGATAGTTGTAAGAAGTGCGGGTCTCATTTTCTTCAACGAAACAAGATCCTTGCATTAAACACTCTTTGTAATCCGCCTCGCACATCGTGACCAAAGTATAACCATCAGGAGACAATAAATCGCGCAGTGAGCTCGAGGAGCAGCTAGTTTTATTGTTCTGAATTGTCGGTTTATAGTAAATAGTCGGCGTCATCGCCAGACCATCAGAAGACTTCGTTGCAGCACAGGCTGTCCACACAAACGGCAGCAGGAGCAGGGATACGATTTGCGCTTGGCTAAAAGCCATTTTGGTTCTCCTGTAAGAGTTCTCTCTTTATATCAAAGATGCCGTCATTTGTGGCGGGACCCACGTAAAATACACAGGGCTCGTGCAAATGATTCTCGAATGTAAAAACTCTTTGCACTTTTGTAATCTTGCGAAGGGCTTAATTTTGAACCTTTCTCAGGTACTCATTGCGCCCCCCAGTGGGATGCGCTATCTATAACATTAAATAACCCAGAGCAGGCATGACCTTACGATTAAGAATTTTTCTATTTAATCTGATCTCGGTCTTCCTTGCGACTTTCGTT
>JABWCO010000078.1 GCA_013360185.1 Bdellovibrio sp. | reverse complement strand
AGGTCTGATGAACCATTTTATGTTGGTGATTAAAGGCTTAAGACCGCCAATGGGTGAAGTTTATGATGCTACCGAAGCCGCTAACGGTGAGCTAGGGTTTTACCTAGTGAGCGATGGCTCTGCAAATCCATACCGCTTGAAAGTTCGTCCACCGTGCTTTGCGATCTATCAGTCATTCCCGACGGTAGTAAAAGGCGCGATGTTAGCCGATGCGATCGCAACTGTCGCATCCATGAACTTAATCGCTGGTGAGCTGGACAGATAATTCCGCGCATGCTCGGCGAAGACCGGGCTGACCGCGGATGCGGAGGATGTCGAAGCGCCGACAGGCGCGTAGACTGAACTGGATTAGAATTTAGAAGGAAAACAACAATGTTTACACTTTCAGATAAAGGCTTGGCCGAGGTAAAAAAGGAACTCAATCGCTATGAAGCGAAAGATTCTGCAATCATCCCAAGTCTGTATATTGCGCAAAAAGAAAACAATGGCTTCATTACGCCTGAAATGATTCGTTACTTGTCACAAGTGATGGAAATTCCTGAAGCGCGTATCAATGAAGTTTTCAAATTTTATACAATGTTCAACCAAAAGCCCGTGGGTAAGTATCATGTGCAAGTGTGCACGAACATTTCCTGTGCGTTGGAAGGTGGTCGCGAGTTGGCTCGCCACGTCTGCCATGAGTTGGGCGTGAAGTTCGATGAAGTGACTGCAGATGGCCGCTTCACAATTTCTAAGGTGGAATGCTTAGGATCTTGCGGCACAGCGCCGATGATGCAAGTGAACGACACTTATCACGAGAAGTTAACGCCAGAAACGGCGATGAACCTTCTAAGAGGTATGAAATAATGTCTGAAGTAAAAGTACTTACAGAGTTCTATCATTTGCCAGAGTTCCAAACTTTGGCGGGTTACAAAGCTAAAGGCGGTTACGAAACTTTGCCGAAAGCTTTGAAAATGCAACCTCAAGCGATCATCGACGAAGTGAAAGCTTCAGGACTGCGTGGTCGTGGGGGCGCGGGTTTCCCAACTGGTATGAAGTGGGGATTCCTTCCGAAAAACGGCGAACCTCGTTATTTGTTATGTAATGCCGATGAAGGCGAACCAGGAACTTTCAAAGATCGTATGATGATGGAGCGTGCTCCGCACCAATTGATCGAAGGCATGATCATCTCTGCTTTCGCTGTGGGTTCGAACAAAGGTTATATCTATGTTCGTGGGGAATATGTTTATCCAATTGAGTGTCTATATAAGGCTTTGAAAGAAGCTTACGATGCGGGCCTTTTAGGTAAAAACATCTTAGGTTCAGGTTTTGATTTTGATCTTGATGTGTACCGTGGTGCCGGCGCTTATATCTGCGGCGAAGAAACAGGTATGATCTCTTCTTTGGAAGGTCTTAAAGGCCAACCAAAATTGAAACCCCCATTCCCAGCTGTGCAAGGTTACTTGCGTAAACCAACAATCGTGAACAACGTGGAAACATTGGCCGCAGTGACTTACATCGTGCGCGATGGGGCTGCGACTTATCGTAAACATGGTACTGAAAAATCTGCGGGAACTAAATTGTTCTCTCTTTCAGGCAACGTCATGAAGCCGGGGAACTACGAAGTTCCATTGGGTTACCCATTGATGGATTTAATCATGAAAGAAGGCGGAGGCATGAAGCCGGGTCGTCGCTTAAAAGCGGTGATTCCAGGTGGATCTTCAGCGCCCGTTTTGACAGCCGAAGAAGTTGGCAAAGCCAATCTAGATTACGAATCCCTTGCTGGTCTTGGCACGATGTTAGGTTCAGGCGCGGTGATCGTGATCGATGATTCACAATGTATGGTCGATATGTTGGGAGTTCTCAGTCACTTCTATGCCCATGAATCTTGTGGTCAGTGTACGCCCTGCCGTGAAGGAACTGGTTGGTTGAATAAGATTCTTCATTCAATTCTTGAAGGTCGTGGACGTTTGCAAGACATCGATCTTTTGATCAAAGTCGCTGACAACATGAAAGGTAAAACAATCTGCGCTCTTTCAGACGCTGCTGCTTTACCAGTATTAAGTTTTGTAACTAAATTTAGAGATGAATTTGAATTCTACGTTCGTGAAGGACGTTCGAAAGTAAAAGGAACGACATATGCCGAAATGCACCATTAATGGCAAAGAAGTCGAAGTAAAAGAGGGCACGTCGATCATCAAAGCGATGGTCGATTCTGGCGAGCGTATTGCGCATTACTGCTGGCATGACGGCTTAAGTGTTGCCGGTGTTTGTCGTCTTTGCATGGTGGAAATCGAAGGAAATCCACGCGTACAAATCGCATGTAACACAACGATCACGGAAGGTATGAAGATCAACAACACATCCGACAAAGTTCGTGATGCTGTGAAATGGGGACTGGATTTCCATTTGATCAACCATCCATTGGATTGCCCGATCTGTGACCAAGCTGGTGAGTGCGGTTTGCAAGACCAATACATGGAGTACGGCAAGTACGATCCAGAAATGGCCGAACACAAACAAAAGAAACACAAAGTTGTCGATCTTGGTCCCACAGTGGTTTTGGACTCTGAACGTTGCATCTTGTGTTCTCGTTGTGTGCGTTTCACTGAAGAGGTTTCTAAAACTAACGAATTAGGAATTTTCAACCGTGGTGACCGTTCTGAAATCGGCACGCATGATGGTTTGGAATTAAATAATAAGTATTCTTTAAACACTGTTGATATCTGCCCCGTCGGCGCGTTGACGTCTAAAGACTTCCGTTTCCGTCAAAGGGTTTGGTATCTCAAAGATGCAGAGACTGTTTGTAACGGTTGCTCTACGGGTTGCAATATCAAAGCTTATTACAACCGCGAAGGTTTCTTCCGTGTAAAACCGTCTTACAATGAAAAAGTAAACGGTCACTGGATGTGTGATGAAGGTCGCGACGTTTATAAATTCGTGAATCAAGAACACCGCCTGTTGAAAGCGCAAGTTCGTGGAGCTGCTGGTTGGACAGAAATGGCCGCTGGAGCTGCTGCGAAAAAAGCCTCTGAAGTATTGAAAGCAGCGGCGGCTGATTCAATCGCTTTGGTTTTAACTGCGCAATACACTGTTGAAGAGTACGATGCGATTGTTTCTACATTCGTAAATGAATTCAAAACTAAAAAGATCTTCTTCTGGATTAACAATAAAGAAAGCTTCGATGAATTCGATGGTCTTTTGATCCGTGGAGACAAAAATCCAAATACCAAAGGACTTCTGAAAGTTTTGGAAAAACACGGTATCACAGCAACTTGGAATGAATTGTCTGCAGGTCTTGCAAGCGGTTCAGTAAAAACTGTGGTTGTCGCGGGTCCAGAAAACCAAGCGGTTTTCAAAGACTTTGCAGAACGTGCGAAAGAGCTTTCTAAAGCACAAAATTTGATCTGGTTGCAAGCGGGTAAAAACGAAGCGTTGATGTCTTTGACTGGCAACGTATGGTTGATCCCAACAAAAACTTTCGTTGAAAAAGACGGAACGTTTATCAACTTTGCAGGTCTTGAACAGAAATTCAAAAAAGTGACGACAGTCGTTTCTGAAGCTCTTACTTTGACGGAAGCTTCGTTGTTGATGGCCGGTAAAAACTTGGCGATCCCAACAGCAGCGCAACCGTTCATGCCGAACAATCAACGTGTTGACCAAGTTGAGCTTGAAGCACGTAAAAAGAATGAGTTCGTATTCAGAAGAGGTAGCTTATGAGCGTAATGCAAAACAACTCTGAAAAGTCCAAGTGGTACTTGCCGGGTGTTCTTGGTGGTATGTCTATCACCATGAAGCATCTTTTGAAGAATCTCTTCAATCAAAAGAAGATGATGACTTTGAATTACCCAGAGGAAAAGTATGAATACTCTCCTCGCTTCAAAGGGAACCACGTTTTGACAGTGAAAAAAGACGGTTCTTTGCGTTGCACAGCTTGTATGTTGTGCGCGACGAACTGTCCTGCAGAGTGTATCAAAATCACAGCGGCGGAACATAACGACCACACGGTTGAAAAATTTCCGATCAGCTATGAAATCGATATCCTTCGCTGCGTATTCTGCGGTTACTGTGAAGAAGCTTGTCCAGTGGATGCAATCCGTTTAGGGCCTGAGTGGCAAACACCAGGCGTGAATGGTGCTAACTTCATTTACGACATCAATCATTTGGCTTATCGTCCAAATCTAAAAGGCGGAATTCAAACGCACGTCGATGACGAAGAGCGTTTGAAATCGGGTCTTTAAGAGAGTCGCTTCGGACGGCGGCGCTTGGCTTGGAGCTTAGGGGTTTACTCTGGCTCCAGCGCTTCGAGCGGCACGCGATGTTTCGGGCTCCTGCCCTCAACCCCTCCGGGGCTGACGCGCTAAAATAGCATCCTGCTATTTTAGTCCGGGCTCAGTTGCGGCCGATAGCTTCGCTATCGGGTCGGCCATCGTGGCCTCCGCAAAGGCCGCTCTTCGGCTGAATCCAGAGTAAACCCCTAAGCTCCAAGCCAATCGCCTCAGTTCTTTTTTCTTTAAAGATTTTTATCAGTTCTTGTCTCGAGTGGGTCGGGTCAGGGTGTGATTTTCTGCAGCCGTTCCGGCTGGTTTCTACAGGTACCTGCTTCCATTTGTTGCGAAAAGGTACAGGGTATATTTGTTTTTTTTATTTTGGTAAACGATGTATACGTTCGTTGAGCGGGATGCTCGATGTTTTTGGCTGCGATGAATGATGGCTTTTCTTAATTTTTATAATTGCAGGTCTTATGCGTTTTCTTGCGGCTTGGTTTAGTAATCCTAATGAACATATTGTTGAGCTTTTGGCTTTAGTCGCTGTTGTGGCTCTTGTCTTTTTGGTATTCGCAAAGTTCAGAAGAAAAGTAAGTCGTAGTTTTTTTTACTCCCGTAGTGCGAGTGATGTTCGTTGCTTTTTAAGTTAGCGCTTTCACGAAGCGGGCACCGGTGGATTTTTCATAGCCTATTTTTTGATAGAATTTGTGGGCTGTTAATTCGCGATGGGCGCCTGAAGTAAGTTTTATTCTGGCGCAGCCATTTGATTTGCAGATGAACCCACATGATCTACCTCCGCATGGGGTAACGCTTTTTTAAATACGCACATTTAACGTCGCATAGATGTTATTTAAGAATTCTTCGGGCTTTAAAAACTTCATTGGGTTCAGTTTAAAAACTCGTTCGTTGGCTGGCAAAGCAAACCATCTTTGTAGATGTCGGGGTGCAGAATGGGCATTGCTTAAAGCGAATTCCTTTGCCCGAGCCGTCTTCACGCCGCAGACTTAAAGCACATGGAGGATTTTTTTATGAGACGTTTATTTGTCCTAGCTTGTTTGCTTGTCGCACCTTTAAGCTCTTTTGCTTCTGTTGAGATTCAACAACAGCCTGTGTCTGTGATGGCAGAGCCGGTGGGGCAAGATCAGTACTTAAGCTATAATTTCGGAGCTGTATTTCTTAATTCGCGCACCAGTATTGAGTTCACTTTGACGGCACGAGGCCCAGAGGCGACAGAAATCAAACGCATTACAATTTCTGGTGCGATGTATGATGCGACATCGAACTGTCCAGCTGTATTACAAGTAGGTCAGACCTGCTCAACACGTGTGTATTATTGGCCAACGATGCAGGGTCCACACTGGGGAGATTTGAATTTTTACTTAAATGACGGCAATATCTATATCCGTTTATTTGGCGATACTTTCCGTTAATATGTTTTTGCGAGCTTGTTCTTCCGCAACAAGCTCGTAAGTTTTTGCTTTTTTAGATCGCCACGACCGCAGCGTCGTCTTCTACAGTAAGTGCCAAACTTCCCGTCAGAGGGCAACGCAGCAGGGGAGTATAGACTTGATAAACTCCTTGTTGTCTTGATTCATATAAAACCACTTCGTTGACTTGCAGTTTACCGAAACTTTTTCTTTTAAATGGTGAAATCATATCCTTCACGCTGCGTGGATTTCGCAATCTGCCAATAGTTAAGTGCGGTTGAAAGATTCTTTGATCCGGGTGATCAAGAATTTCCGCCTGTAATAAAGCCTCATCTAAATCGTGTTTCAATTTACCGAGGCATTTTTTATTTTGCACGCCCAGCCACAATACCCGAGCCTCGGTTTCGCTAGAAAAGGCGCTGATGTCTTCGATTTTTAATTCAAATGGCACCGTCATTTCACAGACTTGTTTAAGGACGTGAGCGATATGTGGGATTTCTTCGACGTAACGATCGCCTAAAAAGTTCAGTGTGATGTGGAGGTTGTCCAGGGGCACCCATTTTACTGTGATATCGCGACGGTCGGCATTGATTTTAAGTTTTTTAAAGGTTGGCTGAAAGGTCTCTGCCAAAGGATTCGTAGCGTTCAAAGCGAGGAACAGTCGTTTGGTCGTCATAAAGCCCCCTTATATTTATTCTCGCGGCCTGAGGCCCCTTTGTCCATGCCCTAAAACTATATTTTTTTGCGTGCGGATTCTGGTGGCTTCTGATGCTTTAAAATCGCTATAATAATGTTCCGATCATTCAAGGTCTGGTTCTCAGTCTTTTCTTGGATGTAAATTATCTTCAAAAGCGTCACAACAACTCTGTTGTTTATTAAATTAAAAGCGTATATTGAAGCCCTCAAATAACGAGGGGCTTTTATGATCAAGGAACTTTCCGAAGAACAAGTTCGCACGATGACTCTAGAAGAAAAAGATGAGTGGTGGCTTAAGAACGTTTATAAGGGAGACATGCCTCAGCTGACCTTGCGTTCGGCGTTAACGGGTATGATCTTAGGTGGAATTTTAAGTCTGACGAATTTGTACATCGGGATTAAGACCGGTTGGACCTTAGGCGTTGGAATTTCTTCGGTCATTCTGTCCTTCGCATTTTTTAAACTGCTGGCAAAAATGAAGCTGGGTTCGCATATGACGATCCTTGAAAACAATGCCATGCAAAGTATCGCAACAAGTGCTGGGTACATGACCGCTCCTATGATGGCGTCGATCCCAGCGTACATGATGGTCACCGGCGAAGTGATTCCGATGTGGCAAACATTTTGGTGGATCGTCGTCTTGGCACTTTTGGGCGTTCTGTTTGCCTTCCCTTTAAAAAAGCGTTTCATTAATGATGAGCAAATGCCTTTTCCGGAAGGTTATGCCGCAGGTGTGGTGTTAGAAGGTTTGCATTCTGATGAAGGCAAGGACGGCGTATTTAAAGCAAAACTGATGATGGCAGGAGCCGGGCTTTCAGCCTTGATTGAAATCCTGCGGGCGGATGCCGTGCTTGATTCGTTAAAGTTGAAGTTCTTGGCGTTGCCGCATTATTGGGATGAGTTCATTTATAAATTTGCGACACCTAAGATCCTAGGCAGTCCACTGAAAGATCTTACAATCCAGTTTGATACCTCCATCGTCATGATGGGTACGGGCGGCCTGATGAGCATGAAGACCGCGATGTCGATCTTATTGGGGGGCTTTCTTAATTATTTTATCTGTGCACCGATTTTGATTGATGCGGGTATCATTCCCGAAGCGAAATTTAAAGCGATCACAATGTGGGCGCTGTGGGGAGGAGCTGCAATCATGACGACCTCATCGTTATATGGCTTCTTTTCGAAACCGCAAATCATCGTGCAAAGCTTTAGCAAGATGTTTAATAAAAAGCAGAAAAAAGAAGCTCACGCTTTGGATAAAATCGAATTACCGATGTGGGTCTTTGCCGTCGGGATTCCGGTGGTCGGTGCTGTGACTATCTATCTGGGGCACGTATGGTTCGGGATTCATTACTGGTTGGGGCTTTTAGCGATTCCACTGGTGTTTGTTTTTACTTTGATTGCCGTGACGTCAACAGGCTTAACCGCAATTACTCCCGGGGGAGCATTAGGAAAACTAACGCAAATCACATACGGGGTATTGGCTCCGGGAAATGTGACGACGAATTTAATGACCGCGGGAATTACTTCAGAAGTTTCTTTGAACGCCAGCAACTTGTTGATGGATATTAAGCCCGGCTACATGCTGGGCGGAAAGCCCCGCCATCAAGCCGTCGGCCATGTCCTAGGCATCTTCGCGGGCGGACTGGTCGCCGTGCCGGTGTTTTATATGCTTTTCCATGGCGACGTTTCGCTGTTCACCACGGAGGCGTTGCCGTTACCTAGCGCTTCGATCTGGAAGGGTGTGTCCGAGGTTCTGACCAAAGGAATCAGCAACCTTCACGTGACCGCCCAGGTGGCGGCCTTGATTGGTGCGGTGCTTGGAGTCGTGATTGAGATCTTAAACAAAAAGACTAACGGACGGTTTCCTTTGTCGGGAGTTGGTTTGGGCTTGGGATTCGTTTTGCGCTTTACCGATGCGTGGTCGATGGCTTTAGGAACTTTGATTTTCTGGCTTGCACGCAAGAAATTTAAAGACCCGAAAAGTGTTGGGTATCGTGCCTTAGTCGATAACCAAGAAACGTTGGCCGCCGGAGTTATCGCCGGAGGCTCCATCATCGGGATTATTTTAATCTTGTTGGAAACTGCGATCTAGGTCCGAAGTCTTCGTCTTACGTGAGTCGGACAAGGGACCCTTTAAGTGCCTAGAAATGGGCTTGAGGTTCAAAAAAAACCACATCTTTTTAGGATGTGGGTTTTTTTTGAGTCTACTTTTCTAATGACTTAATCTGCGCTGCTTTCTTTTTTTGGAATTGCCAAAGAAAGTGCGATAGAACCACCGATAAAGAAGGCGATGATACCTAACGAAGCACCGATCGGAAAATGCCCGTCGAAGAGCTTGTTAAGCCATACCATCTTAAGGCCGACAAACACTAAGACCGCAGCCAGGCCGTATTTCAGCAAGTGGAACTTGTCTACAACACCCGCCAGCAAGAAGTACAATGAGCGAAGTCCCAAGATCGCAAAGATGTTTGATGTAAATACAATCAAGGGTTCCTTGGTGATGGCAAAAATCGCTGGGACCGAGTCGACTGCGAAAATAACGTCGGTCATTTCTAAAAAGATCAAGGCCACAAATAACGGCGTCGCAAACGTTACGCCATTTTCTTTTACGAAAAAGTGATCGTCGTGCATTTTGTCAGAGACACGAATGTGTTTCTTCATAAAGCGGATGACCCAGTTTTGTGAGGGATCAAGCGGTTTGTCAGCTTGGAACACCATCTTAATACCCGTAAGAATTAGGAAGGCACCGAAGAGCATAACGACTGTTTGGTACTGCATCAGCAACGAGCCTAAAGCGATAAAGATCGCACGGAAGATCAACGCCCCTAAGATGCCATAGAATAAAACCCGATGTTGGTATTTGGGTGGGACCGCGAAGAAACCAAAGACAACCACAAAGACGAAGATGTTATCGACAGATAAGGATTTTTCGATCACATATCCAGTTAAGAACTGCAGTGAAATGTCGTTGGCGATGTTGGCATCACCAAACTTAAAAAGGGTGTAAAAGTACAGGCCACCGTTAAAGAGCATTGCCAAGGACACCCAAACGATGGACCAAACTGTGGCTTCCTTAAAACCCACGGCATGGGAGTTCTTATGAAAAACGCCTAAATCCAGGGCGAGCATCGCCATAACGAAAACGATAAAGCCGGCGTAAAACCACCAGTATTCAGCAAAGGGGAACATTAATTCTTGTGACACGTGAAAAACCTCCAGAGTCTACAATAAACCCTTTTTATATTTTAAAAAAATCGATAATCTTTAACAAGTTCATTTAGAAAAACAATGAGGTCAAAAATGCCCGTCAAGGTGCCCGAACAGATGCAGTGGCTTAATTATCATCATTTGAATTACTTTTATACCATTGCTAAAGAGGGTAGCATCGCTAAAGCTGCAGAAAAGCTAAATCTGGGACAGCCGACATTAAGCATTCAATTAAAACAGTTAGAAGACTCTTTAGGTAAAAGTCTATTTGAACGGCGCAAACAAAGACTGCATTTGACCGAGGCCGGCAAAGTCGCGTTTCAGTACGCGGACCAAGTTTTTCAATTGGGTTTAGAAATGGTGGAGGCGCTGCAAGATCGTTTGGCCAACGACCGTGTGCATGTTCAGATCGGCGCTTTAGACAGTGTGCCTAAGCATATTTTAATGACGGTGATTTTGCAGGCCTACAAATACGGCAATTGCAGTGTTTCAGTTCTTGAGGGCGCCGGTGCAGACTTGCTCCGCGAGCTGGGGACACATCACATTGATTTACTTCTTTCTAATTATCCCGCGAATGTTGATTTAAAAAAAGTGCACGCGCGCTCAATTGCGAAGCTTGATGTCGTGGTGTGTGCGGCCCCCAAATACAAACATCTTCGCAAAGGTTTTCCGCGCTCTCTCGAAGGGGAACCCTTCGTTTTTCCCACGGCTCACAGTAAATTACGCCGGGATTTAGATCACTTTTTTTTGGTGAACAATATTCGTGTCGATCGTATCGCCGAAACCCAAGATACGAGTTTGCAAAAACTTTTGGGGCAAGAGGGGGTGGGTTTAATTCCCATCGCTGAAGTCGCGGCCGCAGACCTGGTCAAAGAAAAAAAGCTTGTGGTCTTGGGAACGCTGGAGGGGGTTCACGAGGAAATTTGGCTGATGTCGGCGGATCGCAAAATTGATAATCCTATTGCCGCGCAGTTGATGAAGGGTTTTTCTCTATAAAAAAAGCCCTTAAAGTTTCCTTTAAGGGCTGGTGTTTTTGGTGGTTGGTTAAGTCGTCTTATTTTTTCCAAATGCAGGTATAGTCTGCGCCACCCACTTGGTGACGGACAGATATTTCGCCAGCGCGGATTGTGGCTTCGGAAACTGTTTTAGAGCGCAAATTGCCTTTGCAAAATTCTTCATTGATGCGCAAAAGAACCATGTCGCCATTGTCATTTGTGTTGACGCGGTTTTGTTCATGGAACTCACAAGTTTCATCTAAATCGGATTCTCTGATGTAATCTGACTTTAAGATTTCGTATCCATAAAAACCGCCGATCATGATACGTTTTGCCGTCTTCATTGATTCTGTGACCGTGAAGTCATTGCACACATGTTTTTCGCCACTGCTGAAAGTATAGCGACCCGTTTCTAGGTCGGCCAGTGAAGCAGCTTGCGCAGCAGACAGTGAAAATGAAACTAAAGCCATTGTCATAAGAGTTTTCATTTTTAGAAGCATTGGCGCATCCTTTTCATATGAGGCATTAATTGTGAGTCACCGCGATGAACTGGTCCCCAGTATCCACCGGAGGAAACCTTCGCCGTGCGACCCCGTTCTAACTGAGTCTTAGCCATAATATCAATCGAACATTTTGCTTGTCCGTAAACTGTTGAAATATTCGTGCACGCATCGCCGCGCCATGCGCGTCGGTTGCGATCTCTTTCCATTGCCCAAAGTCCGTAACCCTCTGTTGGATTTAAGATACGGATTTTTCCATTTCTGTCCTTGTACGTTGTCCCGTGGATCCTTTGAGGATCACAACTGGATTCTTCCATTGCCAATGAGGTCCAGAACCAGGTCCAGGCTTGCAGTTTTTGGGTGTCATTAAGGGTATTAAACTTAGGGCAGAAGTTACCGAGCGCATTCTTTGCGGTGAATAGTTTCGCATAGGGCTCAGATGCCATAAGATTGAAAACAGTTTGTCCGTCTGGGCCAATTTCACCTTGTGAATTCATAAAGCTTGAACATGCCTGTGATTGTCTGCGCGAGCCAGGTGCCGCCAGTAAAGAATCTTTGCCGGCACGCGGGGCAAGGCAGTCTGTGCAAAGGGTTCCGACGGCGCCAACTCTGTCATTTGTTTTGTTGATAGCCTCGACGACGGCGCGAGAATCATTAGGTTTAACGAGCTCTGTTTTTTTCTCTGCGGCCTTGGGTGCTGAAGTATTCTTATTTGATGGAACTGCAGCGGTATCGCGCACTGTTTCTACGGCGCGTGCTGTTGCGGTCGCGGTAGTTTCTTTAGGTGCAGGGTTCTGTTTGGTTGGCTTTTGTTCATAAAGCTTTAGGTCCGAGTTCTTTATATTATGGTAAACCCAGAACTTGCCGGTCGCAGGCCCTTCAGTGACCAGAATTTGGTAACCGATATTACCTGACGGTAGGGTCGCACGAGCGATGATCTCGCCCTGAGTTCCCTTGCGCAAAACACTGACAATGTTCGCGTTTCCAGAGAAGTTCGCATTCTCGCGGCCATTTAGAAAGCCGGTGAGTTCCACGTATTTCTCTTTGCCACTAAATCCTGCTAACAGGAATGTGCTCAGAACGCTGGATAATAAAAGTTTGGGTACTTTTTTAGTAATCATACTTTCAGGTGTTGCAAAGACCGTTCACCGGGACGCCTCAGAAAAAGATAAGAGTATTAGTAGTTTACAAAAAGCTGGCACAACGAAACTTGTTTCAAAATGAGACGAAACGAAATTCTGTCACTGCGCTGTTAATATTTTAGTCAAAGAGGGGCGAGCACCTAGTCTAAAAGACAGCTACAAAATCAGGTTTAAAATTCCGAAGAGACTTCGAATCATAAGGAGAGACGTCAATGAAAAGGACCTTAGTTGTTTTGCCCTTAGTGGCATCTTTATTCGTGGGTTGCCAAAGTTCTGGGCCTAAAAAAGAGGCCTTTCGTCGTCCCGCGGATGCTAGGGAGCTCGTGATGGGCAGTCGAACCATCCTCAATGAACTCACCAATCCTCAAGTCTTCAATGCCTCTACCTGTGCGGCATACGTCAATAAGGTGACAGATTATCTCTTTGCTTTACCCGGACATCATTTCATTCCTAAAACACCCGGAGAAGTGGACGAACTTAAGACTCACGGTGAAGAAACCATTGATACGATCTTCCAAATCCGCGTGACCTTGGGCGAGAAGCTTAAAGAGTTCGACGCACGCAATGAACTGACCACCGAGTGTCAGCAAAAGATCCGCGAGGGCTTCCAGTATTCACGCTTTGCGGAAGAGTATCTTTTAGAATGGTTGTTCGCGAATAAGAATTACGAATTCAAGAAGACGCCTATCATGGCGAACTCGAAACCCAACACGTGGACCAATCCAAAGTATGCGAACTATGACTTGAAGACGGGCGACGTGATGTTAATTCGTGGCAAGTCATACGTGTCTGCGATGATCGCGCGAATTTCAGATGAAGAAGCAAATTTTTCGCATTTGGCGATTATTGGCGAAGATAAGACCGGCAAAAAATATGTGGTGGAAGCGTTGATTCAGCATGGGGTGATTGTGACTCCGCTAGAAAAATGGCGCGACCAAGAAGATGCTCGTGTGGCCTTATATCGTCAAAAAGATGCAGCCTTGGGGCAGCTCGCAGGCAGAAAGATGTATGAGACCGCGAAGGCTGCTTTAGACAAGGGGTCTGCGATTCCTTATGATTTCGCGATGGAAGATAAAGATCATTCCGCGGTATTCTGCTCTGAAGTTGTATCTTGGGCCTATGAGATGGCTTCGGACAACTCCTATATTATTCCTAAATTTAGAAGTTCCATTTCGAAGTTTAAAAATTCGAACTATCCGCGCAGTCTAGGTCTATTGAGTTCTACTTTGTTTTCTCCGCATGATATCGAAGTGGATCCGCGTTTTGAGTTGGTGGCGGAATATCGCTTCTATCCATTGTTGCGCCAAGTCCGTATGCAGGACACAGTTTTGCAAAGCATTTATTCATGGATTATCGAAAAAAACTATGAGTTTTATTGGTCACCGACTCACTCTGTGAAAACGTTCTTGGGTAAGTTTATCCGTCAGTTTGGCTTCATGGGTGACAAGCTGCCGAAGTACATGCCAATGAGTACGTTGAAAACGACGTTGCAGTTTGAAAATGTAGCGAACGCATTAGAGGAAAACATTTACGCCAAAGAAAAAGCCTTCTATCAAGCCAAGGGTTACCTGCCATCGCCGGCAGAAATGTTACAGTGGCACGAAGAGTATCGTAGGGCGGACTGCGCTTTAGGGCCGAACTCGAAGTTCCATTACTACTTCCATACAAAATCGAATTCATGTGAATAGTTTTATTTCGGCTTTATAAAAGAGCACAGTTTTAAAAAGACATAAAAAAAGGGAGCTGAAACAGCTCCCTTTTTATTTACACAGACCGTAGGCAGAGTTTCCATTGCTTCATGCCCATTTGGAATTCCAGTTGAGCGATTTCCAGGTCACGGCGCAGTTCGACCAGTTTCAGGTCGTAAGCGACTTTTAAATCTGCGCGTTTTTTCGCGGCATCGATTTTAAACTGTTCGTAATCATCATGCAGCTTTTTCATTCTGTTTTGTGCTTCTAAGATTTTTTCTTTTAAAACCAAGAGCTGCTCTTCGGCGAAACCGCGTTTTGCTAATTCTGCTGCTTCGGCTTGCAAGCGAGCTTTCAAAATTTCGACTTGGGGGATTTGGCGAAGTTTATGTGCTAGACCCACCAAGTTCAAAGAACGGATCACCCACTTAGTTGGATCCCAGTGATACCACTTGATTCCGTTACGATAGTCGATTTGGAATTTATGATGGAAGTTATGGTAACCTTCACCATGAGTTAAAATTGCCACGAACCAAGAGTCGCGGGCCGAAATTTCTTTGGAGTAAGTTTGTTTGCCCAAAGTGTGGCACAAAGAGTTCACGAAGAAAGTACTTTGCTGAGTTAAAGCAATGCGCAGTCCCCCGGCAATCACGAAGCCCCCCAAGGCCGATCCCATCATCCAGCCAATCAATGTCGGTAACGCAAATCCAGTAAGGATTGCTAGCGGAACATAATAGTCGTGCTGAAACTGAACCATCCAGTCTTTCTGTAGGTCTGGAGCTTGGATTTTTTGGTCGACGGAGTCTTTATAGAACAGCCAGCCCATGTGGGCATACCAAAACCCTTCGTTGATATTGTACGGATCTTTGTCGCCATCAATATGGGTGTGATGGCGGCGATGGTCTGACGACCATTTTAAAGCCGAGCCCTGAAAGCCCGAAGCCCCAATCAGCAAGAACAAGGCCTTTGCGATCGGATGGGCATCATAACTTTTATGGGAAAACAGGCGATGATAACCTGCTGTGATACTTAAATTTGTTGCGGCAGCAAATACCAACGCGAACAACAGGATGTCCCATTGGAAGCCATAATAGTAAAAATAAATTGGAGCTAGGATGAGTGTTCCCAGCGGATTCAAAATCAAGAATAAGGCCACTGGCCATTCAATACGTTTCTGCGTCATTCGCACCTCTCATTAAAAAGTCTAGCAGGGGTGTGGGATTTATAACACAAAATAGCAAAGCGCAGAGCGAAATGGGATCTCACATTGCGCGTAGTTCTTGTTATGTTTTAGTGCGTTAGTAGTTGCATTACTCTAGCTGCAAATAGAATCAAAATAAGACCTTTGTCGCACTCTCTTTTGTGAGGGAATCTGCTAACTTACTAGATATGTTTATTGATGTGGTGCGACCTGAGACCTGGGATGAGTTAAACGACCAAGTGAAATCATCGTTGGGCTTAGATGCGCGTTTACGTGTGCGTTGTTATCAAGGCTTGGCACATGCGGTGTTTGAAATTGCACAAGGTACGGCCCAATTTATGTCGCACAAAAAAGCGATGGGCGTGGTGCTGGGGACGACCGCTGTTTTCGAAAATCTTTTGCCTTACTATTACAAAGAAACATACGAAGTCGCGGCGCTTTCTCACTCTCAGCTGACCAATGTGAAAGAATGGGTGGAAGGTCTTAAAAAAGACACGTGTTTTGTATTATTCAGCGAAGATCATCCCGTCACCGGGGAGCTTTATCCCTATGTCGAAGAACTAGATAAATTGTTGAACGAAAGACGGATTTTTTCGTTTCGTGTGTCGCACGCCCAACATCGCTATCACACGGCTGAAGTGCGTCCTTATACCGTGCGCCTGTGTTCGGTGACGGCCAGTGCGGCTGTGGCTATACTCGGGGAAAGATTCCGGTCTCCGGCGTTGTTGGCAATGGATATGAATTGGGATAAAACTTTGTTCTTACAACGAATTGAAAAAGCCCGTGGACACCGTGACACGAATGCGGCCTTGGTAGAAAAGTTTGAAAAAGACGTTGCCGCCGTGGCGACTAGGTTTTTCCCAGTCGGGGCTGCGCGGTTAGGTGATCGCGCTGTGATTGTTTTGAATGAAGTCAGTGCCGAAGCGGTGGCCGAAAATCTTTTTAAAAAAATGGGCCTGTCGCCACACGAAGGTTGGCAGCGTCTTTCGAGTACGAATATGTGTCACTGGTCGGGCATAAAAATGTTCCGTCATTGGTGGCAGCCAACTCCGTCGCAGGAGCAGTTGCGCGGCTTGCTAGTTATCGGTTTAGAACTGTTGAACACAAAAGACTTTGCCAAGCTTCTGATATCTTCGTATGAAGAGATCAAAGAGCAGCAAAGTTGGAGTGTGTGAGCCTAGGTAAAGACCGCTTTATCATCTTAAGAAAAATCAAATACTCGGAAGCCGATTTGATTGTGCACGCTTTGTCGCCTCAAGGGGAAAAGCTGTCTTTTATCGCGCGTGGGGCTTTACGCAGTAAAAAGCGCTTCGGCGGTGGTGTTCTTGAACCCTCGCATTTTGTCAGTTTCACGTTCAAACCGGGCAACGAAGGCGGCTTGAATGTTCTGCAAGAGGCGACGTTGATCAATGACTTTCCTGGTCTTCGCAAGGATTATGATCGCTTGGATTTGGCTCTGCACGTTTTAGAATGTGTCAGCAAGGTCGGACAAGAGGGTGATAAAAGCTCCGACTTTTTATTTAATCTTTTAGGTAATACTTTAAAAGCGATCGAAGTTGCCGAAGATCCTCTTGTGACAAAGATGCACTTTTATTTAAAATTCCTATTGCAACAAGGGGTTATCAACGCTGAGCCGTGGATGGCACCATTCTTAAAAGCTACGCTAGCAGAGTCAAATAAGCTTAATGGCTATCGTTCCGTCGTGGATGACGAGCTTTACAATGTCGAGCAGATGGTAAAACACTATTTAGCGAACGCGACGGTTTAGAAAATATTTTTGGGTTCAGGGGAGCAAAAAGAGGGATCTTATTTTTTGCCCAATGGATGCATTTTCTCCATAGTCCGAGCCAGTTG
>JABWCO010000077.1 GCA_013360185.1 Bdellovibrio sp. | reverse complement strand
CTCTATATCGCGTATAGAGAGTCCTTTTTCATAAAGAGGAGCACATTTTTCAAATATTCGCGCTGGTGTTTTTAGAGAAAGTTCAATAAAGTCATGATGGTAGTGGGGTTCGTCTGTCGATACTCCACCTCCACCATTTATTTCAAGCGAACCAGCGTCCAGAGGTGGCTCGTAAATCTACAGAATCACTGAACCAAAATTTTTAAGCAGGTGTTCGCCTATCCATTGAGTTGGTAAGATGGTGGAGAGAGTCGAACACCCTCAATAGGCATTTTTACAATGAGGTTTTGCCACTTCTTCATACTTCGTCTCTGTTAAGCAATTATTCAGAGCGATTGTGGTTCCAGCCCGAATGCTCAAAATTATCTCCGTATTTCAATAGAGCCTTATGTATTCTTTCATGCCCATTTTTCTCGTCACCTTTTTTCAATAGATGGGCCCCCTCAAGGATTTCGCCCAAAATAGGATGGATTGCAGCATCTGCATCTGGAGCAAGCTTGCAGCTTTTAAAAATATCCTGCACGACGGATTCGACACGACCGCCAGTTGGGATCACTGCTTTCTTTTTTTCGGAGGCGGACCCAGGTTTATTAAATATTTGCATCGCGCTTAAGATAGAACTCATTCTTTCTTTTAATGCTTCATCTGCAATAAATTTTTTATCTGGCTTCACATCTGATGTATTGGAACTACCTCCATGGCTATGGTGACTGTTTTCTGCTGCATAGCTCTGGCCGCTGAACACAAAGCTTAAGCAGTTAAAATTAAAAATGCTTTCATGACCCTTCTCCCTTTAATATTTTTATAAAATCACTTTTTTCGATTTCGCCACAAATACGCCCAGCAAAAACACACTCGCTGTCATGCTGACTGCCCCGACCAAGACAAAAACCGGTGATGCGTTAAGAATAAGTTCCATCAAAATCCCCACAGGCATTAAAATGCCAATAACACCCAGCCACGACACGATTTTCTTTTGTTGATCACCTATGTCTAATTTGAAAAGAAGATACCCAATCAGTATATTTAAAAAAGCAAAAAGGTTACCGTGTACATGCGCAAGTCTGGCCTCGAAATGTTTCCCATTGCCATATGCTGCGGCCCACTCTGCAGCATCAGCTGCGAAGTCTCGCCAATAAATAAGTAAAAATCCATAAAGCATAAAACCGGCCATAATGAACAATCCAATAACTATATTTTTCTTTCCGTACATATCCGTCTCCTTATTTTATTAATATCATTTTTGAGTTTTCTAATGCAGTAATTTCGTGCTCTTGACTTGGTGGGATCTTAACAAAGTCCTGGCTGTTTAATATGTACTTCGTTCCATCAATCTGGAACTCAACACTTCCCGCCAAGACCAACAGAAATGCCGGTGTCGCGGTGCTGTGTTTTTCAAGTTTTTGTTTTGCTAATAAACCAATGCCCACGGCCTTGAAGCCTTCTGCAAAGAGTACATTGACTGATTTGCCCTCTTTTTTGTATGGGACCATGTCTTTAATTGAACCTCTCGTGCTCACGTATGACTCCTTTGTTGTAAATGCTTATTTTTGTTAATAGGAAGGATGCAAACGTCCAAATGGTGACCCTTAACGTCATCGCAATTAATGTTCTGGTCTCGTAAAGTCCACCAGTTAATATGTGGACTAAGAGTGCCGCTAAAATTACTGCGGAAGATCCTGCTATAATAAGGGACAAGCGTATGGTCCAAATTGCACTTATAAAAACGCCTATACTTGCGGCGATATAGAAAAAACCCGCGAGGAAGTTAAACCACAACACAAAGGGCACATAATTGCCAGCCTCAGCTTTTGCGGTAGAGTCAAAAAACAAAACTGAACCACCCTCTTTAATTGTTAAAAGGCCGAACAATATTAAAAATGCAGCCAACACATAAATCCATGGTGGTCTTTGATGATTTAATTTTTTCACAATATTCTTTCTGGGGGCACTCAAGAGCCCCGTTCACAATAAGTTGAATTGTTTTAGTAAATCCTTTTTGAAGTCTTCGTTGATCGGGTGATCACCGATCCAAATTCGTAAAAATGCCAAAGCGAACTCCGGTCCATCAATCGGACCTCCCTTTTGACTATTAAGTTGAAAAAACAGCCGATCCTTTTCAAAAGTAATTGCCAAAAGGTCATTCTTTTTGACATCAGAAATAAGTCTTTCAAGTCTCGCAGCCTTCTCTTTAATTTCAGGGCAAGAAGTTACACAATTTTTCATCAATTCCTCGGTCCAAGTAGTCGCGATGGTTTTAGCTGAGACGTTTTTTAAAAAATGAAGACGAAGTTGTTTTCGTCCTGCCATCTTTTCAACTGCTATTGGTTCAGAAATAGGCCGAGGCAAATAAAGTCCTGCGACCAGGACACGAATTCCTAAAAAAGTCACCTTTCGGAGGGCCAGGCCATTTAGAGCCAATCGTTCATTTTCTACTTGGATTTCTTGGGGAAACTCAAATCCCTCGAACTGAACAGCTTTTGCTTGTCCAGAAAGTGTAACCAAAACGATTAGACACATGAAAAACATTTTCGTCATGTTGTAACCACACTCAAAATACCATCCTTGATTTGGACTCTTGTTTTTGCATACTCGTCTAGCACAGGGTCATGAGTGGCAAACAAGAAGGTGACTTTTTTCTCTTCGTTGAGTTGTCGCATGAATTCCAAAATCGAACGCGCGGTTTTTGAGTCTAAGTTCGCAGTCGGCTCGTCAGCAATGACAATTTCGGGTTCTGTGACCATGGCTCGAGCGATGGCCACACGCTGCCTTTGCCCCCCAGAAAGCTCATCGGGTCGGTGGTGGCGATGTTCGTACAACCCAGTCTTCATTATCCAATCATTTACCCGACGTTTTTTTTCCTCGTGCGAAATATCTTTCCGAATCATGAGGGGTACCATTACATTTTCTTCAACGGTCAAAACTGGATTTAAATTGAAAGATTGAAAGATGAACGAAATAGTTCTTGATCGCAGGGTAGCCAGTTCATCAAAATCAGCATAACTAACTTTTTGACCGTTAAGGTACACTTCGCCATCAGTGGGATTATCAAGTAGACCCACAATATTCAATAGCGTTGATTTACCTGATCCCGAGGGACCACGAATCAAAACAAAATCAGATTTCTTGAATGTGAAGCTGACTCCCTTGAGTGCCTCAACAAACGTCTTTCCAGTTTCGTAGTTTTTAGTCACATTCTTAAGTTCGATCATAGACCCTCCAATTAAAATGAATACTTTAAATCCGCCGTCGCTTGAGTGTCGAAGTTGCGATACTGATACTGTGATCCTGTTCCGCCTTGGATTTTGGTGAAACTAAGGCCCACCAAAAGGTTATCCGTAGCAAGATACTCTAGACGGGTAATACCTAAAAGCGAGTCATCTTCTAGGCTTTTAATACCCGATATTGTGAAGTTGTATTTTTTTTTGATTTCAGGGAATGTCACGCTCGTGATCAAATATTTTTGTCTAATAAATGGTGACTGTAAATTCGTGTTTCCAGCGAATTGAGATGGAAACAACGATCTCAGCTGCATCATTTGATTAAACTCGTCAGAATTGAGCCCCTGACCATTTTCGAAATATTCAAGTCGTACAGAGAAGTCTTCGCTTCCTTCATAACCGAAACCTGCCAAACTCTGAACAGGGTAGTCTTTTTTTGTATTGTTATATCGCGTAACTTCTTCTTGGGTGCCAAGCTCGACATACATTTTATACTTATTTAGTAAAAGAGTTTGTACTGATGTGCCTGCTCGATTTGTGCCGAAGTATCGCCCAACCATAAGACTGACATCAATTCCGGAGAATTGATAAAGTCCCCTGATGGCACCCTCATTGCTGTTTTGCTTGGAGTCGGGCAAGCCTTCTAAGGTTTCACTTTGTACGGGGAGTATTAAGAAATCGATACTTCCGTTGATTTTTTGATACGATAGGCGACCAAGCCAGACACCCTTTCGATCTTCCCGTTGACCCGGTAAATTCGTATTTGAATATATGAAATCACTGGGAGATACCATTAGTCCAGGAGATCTCCGATTGCGTTCTTTTCCAATAAAATACTGCACGCTTTCACTCAGCCGGGAGCGAAAGCCGACTTGATTGAGAAAAAGAGAGCTTTCTTTCTCCTTATCATCATAAGTCCAAGCAGCATCGATAATCAGAAAGCTTTCGTTCAGAATTTTGAAATCACCGAAAAAATTTAGTTGGCCATTTGGAAAGTAGATTTGATCGTTGGTGCCCCCAGAAGTTTGAGTGCCATCAATAAGCAAATATGTTCTTGTTCTGCCACTATTAAACCAAGAGCTTTGAGAATAGGAAGTTGCAGTCTCGGCAGAAACGGGAGTAGCCTTGGACATTTGAGCGTCATCGCCCAATCCGGCGGCCTCTTCGAGATCCACATCCGAATTATCTGCCCCTAGGGTAGTGAGTCCACTTAGAAAAATAAGGCCGCTCAAAAAGAAAGTCATGGGACGAAAATAATTTTTCATATTTCTTTACCTAGATTATCAACGACAAATCGACCATCTGGAATTTTATTTTCAAGGTGAAGTTCGATGATTTGCATTTCTGATTTTAGTTTAGTAATCACATTTTCCATGACCAATTTGGCGGGTCTTGTAATGCTGCCGAAAGTCTTAACAGATCCGTACTTGCAAACTTTTAAGAGAGTTCCTTTTGAGTCGTAAAAATACTGCTGTACGGGTTGTGTTGTTGTTTTGTCGATCCATATACGCATTTTTGCATACGCGGCCTCGCTGTTCTTAGCTACAAGATCGATAATAAACTGATTTTTAGTTTCTTTTGCCATCGAGGCATCGTACTGCGCTAACCAATCTACTCGCATAACATCAGCATTTGAAAAGTCACCACCGGCAAAGCTCTCTCGATCAGCGACACGAACTGCCCTTGCTACGCTTGGCATATAGGTCCAAATTGTATCTTTCAGTCGTAAAGTTTCGCGGCCCTTCTCTCTTTCTGGTTTCAAGAAGTAGACATGACTATGGTTTACATCTTTGACGCTGAAGCGGACATCGTACTGAGCAACGGTTCCGTCCAAACGGTAGTTTGTAAATTGATAAAGAGACTTGAAATTTGGCGGGGCCAAATTTTTTTCGACTTTAGCAATGATTTCAGTCGCAGATTCAGCCTTTGCTGGATGAGTCGCAAAAGTTAGACTTGCCCCGAATGTTAGTGCCAAGATTATCTTTATCATTTGGTCCTCCTAGTGCAATTAACGCACTCAAGTTTCAATCAACACTTTAGTTACTAGTCAGCGCCTGCACGGGTTTCATTTTACTGGCCCGATATGCAGGTACAAAACTTGCGCCTAAGGCAGAAAGCAGAGCTAGGAAAAACACCTTTAATAGAAACGCAATCGTGATCGTTGGATATAAAACGGTTGTGATAGTTTGACCCGGAAGGGCAAACGTCAGGCCGTGCTTATTCAGAAATAGCAAAATTGAAACGGCTAGGATCATTCCGGTCATGCCACCAATAAGGCCAATCACGGCGGACTCGATCAAAAATTGAAGAGTAATATGAAATCGACGATATCCTAAGGCCATCAAAGTCCCAATTTCGCGCGTGCGTTCCATTACGGTCATCAGGGACGTGTTAACAATTGCTGAAATAACGATTGAAAACACAATGAACATGACAAGATTAAAAATTACATTTTGCAGGTTGAGTGAGTCTCGCAGAATTCCTGCAAGCTCGATCCAGGTTTGAACCGTTAAGTTGGGGTCTAGCTTTTCTTTCAATTTTGCTCTTACGATTTCAGAGTCGGCATTTTCTTTGATACGAATGGCGATTTCCGAGGCTTGCCCTTGAATTCCAGCAGTTCTTTGGAGAGTGTTAAAATCCATCCATGCCATTCTGGCTTGGGCACCTGGCATCGCAAAATCGACGACGCCAACCAATGTTGCCACAAGCGCTTGCTGCATATTATCTTTATCTTGAAGTAGAATAACGACCTCGTCACCGATCTCGGCATTGAGGCCTCTCATCAGGCTTGGTGTGACCATTAACTGATGATTGCCCACTGCTTTGGGATGATTTTTTGTTTCGGTGGTCTTTTCGTCCAGACCTGTTGCCTCACTCAGGTCATCATCGGCAACGGACAAGGCCTCTTTCTCAAGGCTTGAATCAATCATCTTTCCTTTTAATAGAGAGTCTTTAAAGCGGGGAACCACTTGAAACTCTGTTTGTGAAGAAAAACTATTGATGATGACAGGCGTGGTGGACTGACTTTTTTGGTGATTCAAAAGGGCCATCACCTTCAATCTAGGAGTAACCTCAACTACGCCGTCGGTATCTTTTAGGAGATCTGTTGTTTCAACTGTGTAGGGAATGAGTATTTTATAGGGATTGGCTTCAAGGGCATCCTCGTAACCTAAACGATGAATTTGAATATCCCCATGCATTTTTCGGGTGAGCCCGCTTTTGATTTCATTTTGAAGTCCATCTAAAAGACCGCGAATCCCAACCACAACAAAGACGCCAATAAATACGGTAATTATAGTAATCAGGGCTCTTCGTGTGTTGCGTCCCACGTTTCGTATGGCGACTTTAATTAGATCAAACATTATAACCTCACCTTGTTTTGTGATCACTTTGCAGGTATAGTGATTACTATACAGTCAGCTCCCTGAAAAGTATAGTGAATACTATACTTCAGCGGGCGGGAAATAGATTTCTAGTCATTTAGAGCAGAATAATTGGAGCTAACTATGCGAAAACAAGGGGAAATCAATTTTGAGACATTGGCTGAAGAGGCGACTCGTTATGATCAAGCCTTGTCTGAAAAAGAGAAATCAATCATAGCGGCGGCTGAAATTCTGTTTTCTGAAAAAGGTGCTTCTGATACGCCAACGGCAGAGATTGCCAAAAAGGCTGGCGTCACAGAACGAACTCTTTTTCGTTATTTTCCATCTAAAGATGATTTACTAAAAAGGGTGATGTTTCCGCTGCTACTAAAAACTGTTTTCCCTTTACAGATCAGCAAGATGAAGTCTCTTTTCAAAAGCACTGAACTTGGAATTGAAGGAATGTGTACAAAAATATTTCAAGATCGATTGGAGGTGGCCAGAGAAAATAAGGGCAAAATTCGCTTCATGCTTATTGAAGTTTTGAAAAACTCGGAGCTGAGAGAGAAGGTCATTGGTTTATGGGAGAAAGAAGTCTGGTCTGAGGCCATTGCAGCCGTTGAGGCTTTGCAAAAATCAGGACAAATTCGAAAAAATTTAAAATCAGTCACCGTCGCTCGCACTTTGTTTTCGATCATTATAGCATATGTGCTAGCGAAACATGTCATGGGCTCATCGCCAAAATGGAATGATCAAGAAGAACTCGATCAAATTTTAGATATTCTATTAAACGGCATTAAGCCCTAATCTTTTTTATTTTCATCCAAAAAAACCGTATGCCCAAGGCGGGCTGTACTTCTGGATATAGAGGAGGTACTTTGCTACCGGCTAGGCATACGCATTGCTTTGGGCCAAAGGGATGCCTTCGATTCCATAATGAGCTGAAATTGAGCCTTGCGGACTTGGTTGATGATCTTGGGTAGATTGCCACTGGCTACAGCGGCAAAGGCCAATACGACTGCGATTTTGATAAGACTATTCACTTGATCCTCCTACTTTTTCGTTTTCATTGTTTGGTTAGCTTTGATGATTCTTCTGACCACGCAGGGACGCCACGTTTTGCCAGTGCGACTTGGAATCTTTTGGTTATTCAATTCGGTAGCAATGGCATTGCCTGACATACCTGATTGGTGAAGCTTTAAAATTTTTCTGACAATGATTTGTTCTTTCGGATCAATGAGAAGTTGCCCATCAAGATAAGCATAGCCGTATGGTGTATGCCCACCGCGCTTAGTATGTAGTCGATCTATGTGGCGAGCATTTCCATTGAGCGGATTTCTCAATGACATTCCGCTTTTTGTAAGAGCTTCCCGCACAGTAGATTTTGGTATTCCTGTGGTCGCTTCTATATCGCGAATTGAGAGACCTTTTTCGTAGAGAGGAGCACATTTTTCGTAAATTCGCGATTGTGTTCTCGGAGAAAGTTCAATAAAATCGTGATAATTGTGGTGTTCGTTTATCCAGTGGCTAGGTCCACCAATTTTTTAGACGAACCACTCGATTTGAGTGGTTCGTAAGTATTTAATTTATTTCAACTTTATTTTTATTAATGGTGTTCGCCTATCCATTGGTTAGGTCAGATGGTGGTGGGAATCGAACCGCCAAAGTTTCTTCAGCGACTTTCAGCTTATGAAAATCGATCAAAATCCTAGCAATCAGATTCTGAACTTCCTCCTTTTTGTCTGCGAATTCATTTTTTGAGATGTAAATTGGGATCAGTTCGACTCTTAGTGGTTCTTTTTGTTTATTTCTTCTTTTCATTTAGTTTCCTCTCAATTTTAAGCATCGTTGCTTTAGTAAAGAAGACCCGCAAATGAAGATAAGGTAGATAATTATGTTTAAAATCTATAATGGCTCTGATATCGTGGTGCCAATGCAAATTTTCAAAAATACTTCAATTCCTACTCCGCCTTAAATACATCACCTCGTTGCTTAGTTATAATTTTGTTAGATGTTTAACGAGCATCGCATTTTGTGATGCCTTGCTGGTGGATTTTATGATTTTTGATTTGTCGTCTTATAAAAATGTTAATTTGAAAACAGAGTTATTGTCAGGCTTAACAGTCGCACTAGCACTGGTTCCAGAAGCCGTAGCTTTTGCATTCGTCGCAGGAGTTGCTCCGCTTGTTGGACTTTATGCAGCTTTTATTGTGTGTCTTATCACGTCTGTTTTTGGGGGGCGTCCTGGGATGATTTCGGGGGCCACAGGTGCTCTTGCGGTTGTTATGGTTTCCCTTGTTACACAGCATGGAGTTGAGTATTTATTTGCCACTGTCGTCTTGATGGGAATTCTACAAGTTATTTTTGGAGTTCTTAAACTTGGGAAATTTATTCGTTTAGTTCCAGAGCCAGTCATCTATGGTTTTGTGAATGGTTTAGCGATCGTAATTTTTCTGGCCCAATTTGGTCAATTCAAAGAAAAATCTGTTACTGGTGAACTTTCATGGATTACAGGTTCCGCCCTCTATACGATGTTGGCAATAATCGCTCTAACGATGACTGTAATCTATCTCCTTCCGAAACTAACAAAGTCTTTTCCTGCGCCACTTGCGGGAATACTTATAGCATCAGCTGTTGTTTTGGGATTTGGTATTAATACAAAGACAGTAGGCGATTTAGCTTCAATCAAGGGTGGGTTTCCTTCATTTCATATACCCAATGTGCCTATTAACTTTGAAACACTTCGAATTATTTTTCCTTATGCCCTGATCCTAGCTGGCATCGGTCTAATCGAGTCTTTACTTACATTGACATTGGTTGATGAGCTTACGGAAACCCGAGGAAAAGGTAATAAAGAGTGTGTCGCGCAAGGTACTGCAAATGTTGTGACGGGGTTTTTTGGTGGCATGGGCGGATGTGCGATGATCGGGCAAAGTATTATTAATGTGACATCAGGTGGGCGAAGTCGTGTGTCTGGAATTATGGCTGCAGTGTCCCTATTGATATTTATTCTTTTTGGTTCAGAGTTGATTCAAAAAGTTCCAGTAGCAGCACTTGTAGGTGTCATGTTCATGGTCTGTGTTGGAACTTTTGAGTGGGCGAGTTTTAAAATTTGGAACAAAATTCCTAAGGCAGATTTTCTAGTTATCATTTTAGTTACCACCTTGACTGTTGTGTTTGATTTAGCCATTGCGGTCATCGCAGGCGTGATTGTTTCAGCTTTAATTTTTGCTTGGGAAAATGCTGTCAAAATTAGGGCTAGAAAGTATGTTGATGATAAGGGGATTAAGCATTATGAAGTAAGAGGGCCTCTATTTTTTGCTTCTACAACACACTTCTTAGAAAAATTTGAATCTCAAGCTGATCCCGCAGATGTGATTGTCGACTTCAAAGAATCTAGGGTTTTTGATCACAGTGGTATTGAAGCTATTCAGAAATTATCAGATCGATATCAAAAAATTGGCAAAAGAATTCGATTTCGTCATCTAAGCGAGGACTGCCGTCAGCTCTTGGCCAAAGCCGGCGTAGTTATCGAAATCAATCAAGAGGAAGACCCACATTATCCGGTCGCCGATGACCAAATTAATTAGTTTAAACCATAGAAATAAAAAGGAGACTGCAATCAAAGCGGTCTCTTTTTATTTTAGCCTCATACCCTTTGGCCACTTAGATGCCTTGGATTCTTGAATAAGTTGAAATTGCGCCTTGCGAACCTGGTTTAGAGTATTTGGCAAATTACCACTAGAGACTGCGGCAAAAGCCAATACGACTGCGATTTTGATAAGACTGTTCATTTAGTCCTCCGACTTTTTTGTTTGGTTGGATTGGTTAAGTTTAATGATTCTTCTGACCACACATGGAGTCCATGATTTGCCAGTTCGACTAGGAACTTTTTGGTGATTCAATTCTTTTGCGATGGCATTCCCAGAAAGCCCTGATTGGTGAAGCTTCAAAATTTTTATGACAATAATTTGTTCTTTTGGATCAAGTAAAAGCTTCCCATCAAGATAGGCATGTCCATGTGGCGTGTGACCACCGCGCTTAGTATGTAGTCCATCTATGTGGATTGCATTTCCATTGAGAGGATTTCTCAGCGCCATTCCGTTCTTTTTCAGAGTTTCACGCACGGTAGTTTTTGGAATGCCTGTTCGCTTATCCAGTGCCTAGGACCAGATCGACTTGCTCATAAAAAGATTTATAAACCAACCAGCTTGAAGAGTTAGTGTATTTAGCAACACGCTTTAAATCCGAATAATTTTCAGCCGCCCAACGAATGTGACCGCGAAGTCGTTGAGTAGTTCTAAAGCCTTTAAAAATGCCTTGAACTGGCTCTCTAAATGGTTTTTTACAACTCTTACATAAGAAACGGCGTTTTTTGATTTTTAAAACTACATGCTGATTTCTGATCGGAGCATCACGAATGGTGACAAAAACGTGATCATAAATAGTTGAAGATTTTGTTGCACATTTTGGGCAGACTTCGAAATCAGAAATCTTTTCACAGAAAATCTGACGTTGTTTGTTTACAATAACATCTTTAATAAATTTTAGTTCCGGAAGTAAAATTCCTCGTGATAAACTCTCACTAAGCATGAGCAATCTCCTTTAAAATTTCTTGTCGTAAATTAATTTTAAACGAAAATTGCTTGTGCTTATTTGTTGATTAAAAAAGTTGTGAATCGGTGCATTCCACTGTCAACCGAGAAGACCGGGTGCTTTTAAATCCATTAAACACGGCATACCTAACGATATCCGTTTCGCTCTATACTCTCAGGGCTAAGTCTGAAAACAGAATCCTTAAAGCGACCTAGGTAGACAAAGGACGCGCCGCATAATAAAAATACACAAGATATCTATCTTGCTTTATCATTATAAAGCATAGGCACTCATATTGATTTGATGAAGAAGAGGATAACTAATGACAAACAAGGCTTGGCTTACTGTTGAGCAAGTGGCGGCCCATTTAAATATCGCTCCAATCACCGTTTATCGCTGGATTGAGGGCAGAAAAATTCCATGCCATCGAGTCGGACATCAATGGCGATTTAGCGTTTCAGAAATCGACCAGTGGATACTTTCTGGCGGAGCCTCTGATTTAAAGAAGAAAATCTCAAATACAGAAGGAAAAAATAAAAAATTACAAATTAAAGAAGTCAGCATATGAAATTAAATCCAAAACACTCCTGTTTTTCTAAATTATCATCATCCCTCTTTTCATTTATTTTCTTATTTTTGTCTTCAATTAGTCTGGCTTCTGAGGCAGTTTCAATCATAGATTGCTCAGTTATCCTTGGAAATCTTCAAACTAAAAATGACAACTTGGCTGCGGCCTTAATAAGTGTCGATTCTCTTATCGGGGCCAATGGGCCAGCAGATGTTCCCCTTACAGTTCTATTTCAGGCCAATTTGGTGGACGAGGAGTCCGTCAAAAAAAGGATTACTGAGTTATCAAAACAAACGGAAAAAAGTGTAATCTTAGGCCAAGATGAGTACAAAAAATATAGAGACTGCGCCAAGGACGAGAAAAGTAAAGATCTAGTAACACAGGTCGCTGAACAGCAGGCCATCTTAAACTCGAAACGATTAATTTTTCTAAAGAATGAAAAATCGGCAAGAGATAATCTCATCGCCACTTATAAAGCGGAGAGACAAAAACATGTAGAGTCTTTTAAACTTGAAAACCAATTGGCAGAAAGTAAAGAGTCACTCGGAAAGGCACAAGCGGGACTCATAACCGCGGAAAAAAGCATGTCATATGAAGGCGACTCTTCTGACGATGAGCTTCTTTCTGCACGTTCCTTGTTGGAAAATTTTATTATTGATATTGAAACTGAGCATATTAGTTTTCTTGAGCATATTAAAACTGAGCGCAACAAGGTAGATGATCTAAGAGAGCAGCTTTCTGATCATGCTAGCCTTGATCTATCAAAGAAAAAAATTGATGAACAATTCCACACCGTGGACGCCATTTGGCGGTCGGCTGCTGACCTCTTGCTAACCGCGTTTACTAAGATTGATGTTTCAAGTGAGTTTGCTCTTCCGAAGACGCTGACTTTTTACAAAATTAATAATAAAAAACAAAAAGAACTTCAGAGTTATCATGAGCTTCATTTTAAGGCAAAGCAGAGACTAGTAGAGCTGTCTGAGCAAAGACAGAAGCTCCTGTCTGATTTAAGGGCTATCAATTTCCGACTTATTAGCGATTCGGGACGCCTAAGGGCTCAGCTGATTAAGTTGTGCGACACAAGCCGCTCTTGTGAAAGAGTCGGCGATCTTAACGAAAACACAATTTCTGGGATTGCGACAGAGTTACGCTTGTTGCCTCTAAAGTTCCTAGGCGGAGCTGTTAATAAGGTCGTTGAGTTTAAGGCGAAAATAATTCGCGGTTTTGAAGGTTGGACTGACATAGCAAAGCAGATTTTGATTTTGTTAGGATTGCTCTTTCTACCCTTTGCTGCTCATAAGCTTTTGAGATTGATGTCAAATAAGCTCGATCATTTGCGCAGACAGGTGCTCGCGCGATCAATAATTGACTACAAAAAAAGAACCCAGTTGGCGATTTGGATTAGCAGATTAAATCCCTTTGTTCCGTCCTTAGGTATGGTGGCCAGCATCCATATAGCACGAGCATTAATAGAAAAGACAGATCTTACTGAACTCTCATCAGTACTATTTTATTTAGAAATATATTTCATTTACAAAGTCGTGCGTCTATTGCTTCGAAACCTAATTGAACTCATTTTCTCTTCAGAGAAATTGGAATTAAATAATGCGCTAGCTCAAAGAGCTGAAGACACGGCCAGAAGATTGTCGCGCTTTTTCTTCGCGCGCTATGTTTTACTTCATATTGTTGAGGATACTTTAAGGCAGGCTTTTGTTTTTGGAATTGTCTACGAGGTTTTGACCTGGGCCGGCCTGCTTATTATATTAAAAGAATCCAGCCACTGGAAAAATGAAATATTTCATGCATTTCAATCACGATTTACAAAGATTTGGGCCCAAATCAAGGCGTACTCTGAAGGACCTCTTCGCTTTTTTCTCTTGCCTATACTTTTCATTCTGGTCTTAACACATGATTTTATTAAGTGGTCTGCTCTATATCTAGTTAGATTTCACTTTTTTAAAAGGCTTTTTTCTGAAGTTTTGAGAAAAAAACTTGAGAAGGACTTTGATTTTTCAAAGTCCTTGCAAACTCCTGACTCTAAGTATTTGTCTTTATTTGATTACTATTTGCCTGCCGAAAAACACTTTTATATCGATCGCGAACCCTTGATGGCAAAAGAGATTCTGAAAGCAATAGACAGTTGGCTGAACGATCAGTCCGCTGAAGATCTCGTGGTTCTTGTTGGTAACCGCGGAATTGGAAAAAGCACGAGCCTTAAAATGATATTCGATCAAACCAATGCAGACGATAAGATTTTTGCCTGGGTGCCTCCAAAGATATATAGCGAAGAAGGTTTTTTCGCATGGCTATCAAAGCAATTGGGTACCAATCTAAACTCAATTGAAGACTTTATTCGGATGGAATCAGCTCTAGAGAAGAAAATAGTCATTATGGTCGACGACATTCATAATCTTTTTGTTGGCAGAATAGATGGCTTTAAAGCTTACCGACTTTTTATGGAAATTATTAGCCTAAAGACTACTAAGATATTCTGGTGCCTAACCGCAAACGCTCATTCTTGGACTTATTTAAAAGGCGTTTTTGGAGAGGAGCATTTTTATGGACAGGTTTACGAAATGCGAATGTGGACAGATTCGGAAATACAAAACCTGATTCTAGCTAGACACAAGGCCACTGGCTATTCTCGATCTTTTGACAAATCAATAGCAGCATATGGCACGGGCGATATGCTTGGTGAAAAAGTTGAAACACAATTTTTCAGACTCCTTTGGGGACAGTCACGTGGCAATCCTAGATCAGCCCTCATGTACTGGGTGTCAGCTGTATCTCAAACGAATGACAGTGAGATTCATGTAGGCGTTCCTAAATTTGTTAATCCAGCGGCGGTCAGCAAAATGAGTAACGATGCACTTTTAGTGCTTGCAGGAATTGCGAAACACGACAGTCTAACAATTGAAGAATTAATGGATGTGACTCGCAAAAATAAATTGGTAATTCGAAAAGTTATTAAAGAATCAACCGAGAGAGACTTGGTTTGGACTGACAAAGATGGTCGTATTCGTATTTCATCTAGAGCGCAGAATGCTGTGGACTATTACTTATTAGGAAAGAATTTTTTATATGAATGAAACTAATGTTGAAGGTCTAAATGAAGTTCTTGAGATTTTTAGTTTAACCAAAATTGCTCTGCTCATTTTGGGGATTGCGATTCTTGGAATTTTGGCTAGGGGAGTTAACTCGCTAGGAGAAAATCTCGAGAGGCGACTTCCATCACAAAGATTATTGATAGCGCAAATTGTGACTATTACGTCGTTCTTTATCTATATTCTTGGTGGAGTTTACTTACTTTATGGAGTGATTAACCCACCAAAATCCCTACTTCTGGCAACAAGTGGGACTTTGGCAGTTGCTATTGGCCTTTCAATGAAGGACCTAGTGGCTTCGGTTGTTGCTGGAGTCATTCTGATATTCGATCGCCCATTCCAAGTGGGAGATCGAGTGACTTTCGAGGGGATTTATGGTGAGATAACGACGATTGGTTTACGTGCAGTTCGACTTGTGACCCTAGACGATTCTATTGTCACAATCCCGAATAGTAAGTTTGTAACGGACGCCGTTGCCTCTGGTAACTTCGGGGCATTGGACATGATGATAGAAGTTAACTTCCATGTAGACTTGGCTTCAAATATTAAGCTTGCAAAAGAGATTCTATACGAGACCGCTGTAACAAGTCCGTACGTTTTTCTAAAAAAACCTGTCGCCTTAGTACTAACAGAGTTGAACTTTGCAAACAGGCCTGCCATGCAGATTCGTGTTAAAAGCTATGTTCTTGATGTTCGATTTGAAAAAGCATTTCAGAGTGACTTACTGATTAGAGGCAATGAAGCCTTAGTAAAAGCGGGGGTAACAAGACCCTCGTTTCTGGACGGCGAATTCAACCAAAAAATTTTAGGTGAAACAGAAAATAAAGTTACATACAACCAATAAGGAAGCACTTTAAATGATGTTTAATAGGTTAGAGACATGGATTTTTTTAGCTAAACTTTAGACGATTTTGGGTAACTTTATATCTTACCGTTATATTAATCGTTTCTTTATTTTTTTATTACTATCTTCCTAAGACAAAAGACGTATTTGTTGCTGGAACAGAAGTAAAAAGAACCACTTCAAATAATAGATCTGCAAACAAAGCTTTAAAAGACGTACGCCATGTTGTAGACAGAGCCGTGGGTGGTGGAGAAACCTTGGTGTTTCGAAATGAAGATATCCCATGGCCTCCCCATTTCAAGTTTAACTCGGGAGATCTTGCTGGTTAGGTGGTGAATTATCGGCAATTTGAAAAAGACACCATCATTTTGCTCGCGACATATTATTACCAGACATATCGCAGTACAAAAAAGTAAATCTTGCTCCTAAATCGAACGCCTAACACTTGTAATTGATAACTACCTCTTAGACATACGCATCGCCTTAGGCCATTTGGATGCCTTCGATTCCATAATGAGCTGTAATTGAGCCTTGCGGACTTGGTTAATGATCTGAGGTAGATTGCCACTGGCTAAAACGGCAAAGGCCAATACGACCGCGATTTTGATAAGACTATTCATTTGATCCTCCTACTTTTTCGTTTTCTTTGTTTGGTTGGCTTTAATGATTCTTCTGACCACGCACGAACGCCATGTTTTGCCAGTGCGACTTGGAATCTTCTGGTGATTCAGTTCAGCAGCGATGGCATTGCCTGACATCCCCGATTGGTGAAGCTTTAAAATCTTTCTGACAATGATTTGCTCTTTGGGGTCAATGAGAAGCTGCCCATCAAGATAAGCATAGCCGTATGGTGTGTGCCCGCCGCGCTTAGTGTGTAGTCGATCTATGTGGCGAGCATTTCCATTGAGGGGATTTCTCAGTGACATTCCACTTTTTGTAAGAGCTTCGCGAACAGTAGATTTTGGTATTCCTGTGCGCTCTTCTATATCGCGAATCGAGAGGCCTTTTTCGTAGAGAGGTGCGCATGTTTCATAAATTCGAGCTGGTGTTCTAGGAGAAAGTTCAATAAAATCGTGATGATGATGGAGTTCGCTTGTCGAATGCCTAGGTCCACCATTCTGTTTCCTCCTCGATTTTCGACATCAAGTCGAACGGTTTTCTATAATCAAATTGGATAGGTTCTACGGTTCTACTCACTTGATGGTGGAACTTCGTTTAAATCACACAAAAATCATAAACTTAGCAGACGAAGTCTGTAATTTCTAAAGCTTCTAAA
>JABWCO010000076.1 GCA_013360185.1 Bdellovibrio sp. | reverse complement strand
CAGCTTTTTTTGAGATTTCGTAAACTAATTTTGTTCGTTCATAATCCGTTAGGTCTTTACCTAAAGACATTAATTTCAGTTCAAAGATGTTGCGAATGAAAGCTTCGCCCACGACATCTTCTAAGGCATCGATGTTTTTCTTATAAATATTCATCGCTTGATCTAAGTCTGTTTTCACTTTTGAAAACTCTGTTTGCGACATATTCATCATCGTATTTAAACTGTTGTAACCCGTCGCCAACATTAGGTCGTCAAAGTACTGATTGAATTCATCACGATTGCGTAAGCTCAGGGTGTAGTCCTGGAACACAAACAAGGACATACGTTTTGATAAAAAGCCTGTACGCGCCGTTAAGATATCAAAGTCCAAATACACTTGTTGCAGTAAATTATCGCCAACCTGGCGCAGACGCTTTGCCATTTCAGCATCGTCCGTAGTTTTATAGCTATTACCATTGTCTTTTCGTTCTTGAATTAACTTTACGCTGTAATCATGCAATTCGCGATAACGGTGCAAGATGCGACCAATGCGACGACGTGTATCTACGATAGAAGCCACCATCGTGCGATCTTTAGAGTCTTGTTCAATGCGAAGTTCTAAGTTCGCAAGATACAGGTCGATATTCACTAGGGCATCGCGAACGTTGGCGTCTAAGCCTAGCAAAGAGTCATTCACAACTTGGATCTTATCGACGATGAAGTATTTATTGTAATAAGCAATACCGATAGACGTCGCTTCTTTGAAAAGTACCTGCATGTTTTCATAAATGATTTCGGCTAACTTGTCCGGGTCATTAAACAGAGGTAAGTTGCGATAGCGCACTTGCAACCATCTATCAGGGGAATTGGCGAACTGAATACCTTCAGGTCCTGTTCCTAAAACTGCATCGGGAACCGGCATACCTAAAAGGCGGAAGAAGATTTCATTTTGCGTCGACACTTTGCTAAAGAAGTTTTCCGAAGCACCACTGCGTAAGTTACGACCACCGACCATAGATTCAGCTACGTCAGTTAACATTTGCAAGACGTAAGTTTGTTTTGATTTAAAATCAGAAAGTTCACCCATTAACTTCTTTTGAAAGTTAAAAGTCCCTTCGATTTTTTTCATCGTGTTGTAGTGTTCATAAACATTGGTTGAAACGCCGATCTGAAAGTCGGCTTCCGTCGGTAACTGAGGAGTAATACCGTATTGAACTTTCTGGATCCAGTCCGTCACGATAGGCACTTGACGAGATAAAATATAGTATCCAGCCAAAGGGCCTTTTTCTAATTTTTTGCTGAAGCTTTCATTTAAACCCACCACGCGTTTTTCAGTTTGTCCGGTGCGCTTATTCGTGAAAGTTTCGACTTTCACAGCTTGGCTGTTGGTAACTTCTTGGAACATGTACTGGGCATCCAAGGCAGAACAATAGCCATCGGTTGTGATTTCCATTAAACAAGACATCGAGGAAATAAATTCGCGGTCATTTAAGGTGCGCAAAGCTTTAACGTACTTTTGATCACGATTTAAATACTGACTTAAGTTTTGCACAGCCATTGATAGTTGTGAGCTAAGCCCTTGATCGCCTGAAGATGCAAACGAGGAAAGAACTTTCACCATTCCAGCAACAGCGCTGGCCCCTTGGGTGTCATCCAAACAGTTGGCTTGCGCCTCTTGCATCGCTGACAAGGTGGAATTAAACAGGCTTAAACCCGTGCTTGCGGCGCGATGAGTTCTTTGCGTAAGAGCCTCTAAAGAGGCCTGGGTGCCGCCGGTGGCACCTTTAAACGAGTTCGTGGTCACGCGTGCATCTACTTGTTGCGATGAAAGAGCTGATTGAGTGATGGTTTTACCGATGAGAAGTTGCGAAATGTTTTCTTTAAATAATGAACTGTCCCGAGAAAATGAACGCAAGGACATAATCTCTTGCGGAAGTTTAGCTAAAGTTTGTCCTTTGCCATCAGTGGATTCATAGGCTTTATCAATAAGTTGTAACTGGTCATCGATGCCAGAAAGTCCTGCGGAAATACTTGCTTTTAAAGAATTACATGCGGGGTTGTCTTTTAATTTATTGATAACTTGTTTCACGTCTTGCGTATGCGCTAAAGCGGCACGAGTCCATACCCCTTGCGAGCTGCAGGGCCCAGAAAACGAAAAAGGAGACGCTTCCTGCGCATATCCAGAGCTGGATATACTCAGTAAAAGCATCGCTGCTCCTAATTTGGATACCAATGACCACGTTTTCATAAGGGGCTCCCTCAAAGTTAAAACTTCTTCAAGGTCCTTTATTTCAATAAAGATGCCGACAGTCTGCCCAAAAGGTCCCTTGCATACCTCTGTTTAACCGATTGGATCTATTAACGATTCTCAATCTGAGACAGCAAGGGGAGGAAGGGGAAAGTGATTAACACGCACTTTGAGCAACAAGAAATGTCACTTCATAAAACTCTAAACAGTCTGGGCGGTATGAGATGGAAATCGGTGGGCAAGAGGGGTGGAATAAAAATCGCATAGGCATCAAGAGCTTAATATTTGGCAAAAATAGAAAAGAGATTTTTATGTCGAAAAAAATTATGCTTCTGATGCTTCCTCTCGTATTTGCGGTTCAAGCACAGGCTTCCGCGTTTGACTCCTTAAACGATCAAAAGCTTCAATCACAAGCCGTCAGACTTTTATTTCAAAATGGCGCCGCCATCGACGCTCTTGGTGAAGTGACTGGCGACGTTCGCGTTGGCGAAAAAATCATGGATACCGTGAAAGAAATCGAAGCTCACAACGAAGAGTTTTTAAATACTCTTGGTGATGGCGGTGACATCGAAAACTTAAAGAGCCGAATCGCCGCGGTCGACACGAAATGCGTAAAGCAATCAAATGCTAAAGCAGCGATCTGTGATTTGTTAATCACTTATAAGCCATTGGGCGAAAAGAATGTTCAATTTAAAGTGTTTTTAAACGCCTCAGGTGATGCCGTGACGATCGATCAAAAAGTCGTTATTTCTCGAGGAGACTAAGTTTAAAGTTTTGCGGTAGCAACTTGGGGAAGCAAGGGAAGCGGGTCAATCGGTCCGCGATTCTTGCGAATTTCAAAGTGCAAATGCACCCCCGTCGCTCGACCTGTGCGGCCCATAGCGCCAATTACTTCGCCTTGGTGAACCTTTTGGCCTTCAGCAACTAGAATCTTATCAAAGTGCGCATACAAGGTGGCCCAGCCGCTGCCAGACTCTACCAGAACCATTTTTCCGTAACCTTTGAACTCACGACCTGCATAGATCACAGTCCCAGCCTGAGCAGCCAGGATCGGCGTTCCTTTCGGAGCTGCTAAATCAATTCCTAAATGAGGACGGCGTTTGTTTGGCAAAAAGCCACGCGTCATGCGCGCACGATCTACGGGCCAATCAAAAGTAAGACTGTTTTCCAAAGTCAGAGGTTGGTCAGAAGCAGTATTGCGAGCAATGCTCCCTGGCGGCACAGCACCCGTCGATAAATATTCACGGGAAAGGGGAGTGTGAAAAGTTGTGCAGGAACCTAAGGTTGCTGCCATCACAATGTTTCCGGTAAATTTAACGAGCTGTTTCCATCCTGGTGTCATGCTTTCAGTATACTTAACAAGTGCATGATTCCAAAGATTTTTTTTCAGAAATAGCCCGCTATTATACGAAAAAATCTTAATAAATTGGGAACTGCTTACAAAGCTGTTTCACGTCATCATGGATGCGTTTTTTCAGAGCAGAATCCTCTGGATTATTAAGCACTTGTCCGATCCATTTTGCGACTTGTTTCATCTCTGCCGGCCCCATTCCTCGCGTGGTCAATGCGGGTGTTCCGATGCGTACACCACTTGTGACAAACGGCGAGCGTTTTTCGTTGGGAACCGTGTTTTTATTCACGGTGATTCCTGCTTCATCCAGGGCATTTTCAGCCACCTTGCCGGTAATTTCTCGCTCACTGAGGTCGACTAAGATCAGATGATTGTCTGTGCCACCGGTCACTAGCTTAAAGCCCAGTGATAACATTTCTTCAGCTAACGCTTTCGCGTTTTTAACAACCATGTCGATATGATTTTTAAAATCAGGACGAAGTGCTTCTGAAAAGGCTACCGCTTTTCCTGCGATCACATGTTCTAAAGGACCCCCTTGAATGCCTGGGAAAATGCGCGAATTCATCGCCTTGGCTTTTTCTTCAGAGTTCGTCAAAATCATGCCGCCGCGAGGACCTCGCAAAGTTTTGTGCGTCGTGGTTGTGATGTAGTCCGCGTAAGGAGCCGGTGAAGGATGATGTCCCGTTGCAACCAGTCCGGCAAAGTGCGCCATGTCCACCAGCAACTGCGCGCCGACTTCATCGGCGATCTCTTTGAATTTTGCGAAATCTAAAACTCGCGGATAAGCACTATAGCCCGCGATAATTAATTTCGGCTGAGTCTCTTTCGCGGTGGCACGGATTGTATCATAATTTATGCGCCCAGTTTCTGTGTCAAGCTTGTATGAAGCCGCTTTGAACAGCAATCCGCTAAAGTTCACAGGCGAACCGTGAGTTAAATGTCCACCATGTGATAAGTCCATGCCTAAGATCGTGTCGCCGGCTTTGCACGCGGCTAAATAAACGGCCATGTTAGCTTGGGATCCAGAGTGTGGCTGCACGTTCGCAAAACTTACGCCGAATAGTTTTTTAGCGCGCTCAATGGCTAAGGACTCCACTGTGTCGACATTCACGCAGCCACCGTAATAGCGTTTGCCTGGATAGCCTTCCGCGTATTTGTTGGTCAGGATTGAACCTTGTGCTTCCATCACCGCTTTTGAAGTGTAATTTTCAGAAGCGATCATCTCTAGACCGTATTGCTGACGTTCAGACTCTTGCGCGATGGCTGCAAATACTTCTGGATCTGTTTCTTTTAAGTGGGCCGACATGGATTGCATGAAAACTCCTTCAGGCGTTTGGAAGACTTAATCAAGTATCCCCTGAACAGAGTGAATTTAAAAGCCTCAACAACCAGTGTCGCTAGAAAGCTTGTCGACACGAATCGCGTGGCGTCCACCAGCGAATTTTGTATTTAGGAACGCCGTGATCATTTTCAGATTTTCTTCTAATGGAATCATACGACCACTGAGACATAAAATGTTCGCATTATTATGTTCCCGAGATAGGGTGGCGATAGCTTCGTTCCAACACAGGGCTGCGCGAATCTGGGGGTATTTGTTCGCACGGATGGCCATGCCTTGACCAGACCCGCAAATCAAAATGCCTAAGGCAGAGCCTTCTAAAGAGTCTGAGATACTGTTTTTCTGATTTTCAAGCTCTACTTGAACAATGTGTTTACAGACCTTGTCGGCAAAGTCAGGATAATCAACAGAATCAGCACTAAAAGTGCCCATGTCTTGCCAATTTAATTTGCGCAGTTCTGCCATCACTTTAAGTTTCATTTCCAAACCCGCGTGATCAGAACCGACGTAAATTTTCATGGCTATCCTTTGCTTGAAGTTATTTTAACTTTGAAAAGATCATCGAAGCGTTGGTGCCACCAAATCCGAAACTATTGTTCAGAACGTGGTCCAATTTGCCCTCACGCATTTTGTGAGGAACATAATCCAAGTCACAATCTTCACTTGGATTGTCCAAGTTGATCGTAGGCGGAACTTTTTGATCACGAAGTGCCAATATGCAGAACGCAGATTCTATCGCACCGGCCGCGCCTAAGGCATGACCCGTCATAGACTTCGTACTAGAAATCCAGACTTTTTTCGCGGCATCGCCCATTAAGCGTTTAATCGCCATAGACTCTAATCCGTCCCCAACGGGTGTGCTTGTGCCATGGGCGTTGATGTAATTGATTTCAGATGCCTGAATGCCGGCATCTTTCAGCGCATTGGCCATCGCCTTATAACCGCCAGCGCCTTCCGGTGCAGGGGAAGTCATGTGGTAAGCATCTGAAGAAACGCCATAACCTGTGATTTCACACAGAATATTCGCGCCACGCTTTTGTGCAGATTCTAAAGATTCTAAACAAAGAACTGCAGCCCCTTCGCCCAAAACAAATCCATCACGGTCTTTGTCCCAAGGACGGCTGGCTTTTTCAGGAGCATCATTGCGTGTTGAAAGCGCGCGCATAGCTGCAAAACCACCGATCGCAAGTCCACACACCGTGCCCTCAGCACCACCAGCAAGCATCATATCAGTATCGCCATCGCGGATAAAGCGAACGGCGTCTCCGATCGAGTGCACGCCTGAAGCACAAGCAGAGGTAACAGAATAATTCGGACCTTTAAGTCCTAAGGAAATAGAAACTTGTCCTGCTGCCAAATTAGTAATGACAGAAGGAATAAAGAAAGGACTGATACGACCAGGTCCTCTCTCTTTCATTTTAATCGACGTTTCTTGCAGGTTTTCAAGGCCTCCAATACCCACGCCGATAATTACTCCCATTTGTTCTTTCACTTCGTCCGTTAATTCTAATTTGGCCATTTCCACGGCCATTTTAGAAGCAGCGATCGAATAGTGAATGAAGCTGTCCATTTTCTTTTGCTCTTTTTTCTCGATGTATAGATCTGGATTAAAACCCTTCACTTCACCAGCAAAAGTCACATCAAAGCCCGTGGTATCGAACTTTGTGATTTTCGCAATTCCAGATTGTCCACGTAAAGCAGCGGACCAGCTATCCTCGACATTGTTTCCAAGCGGGGTAACGGCGCCAACTCCAGTAACTACGACTCTCTTTTGAGGTTTTGCGGGACGTTCAAATTGGGAGTTCATAAAAAACTAAGCTTTCCCTTTTTTCTCAAGGTAAGAAGCAACGTCTTGAACAGTCTTAAGCTTTTCAGCATCTTCGTCTGGGATTTCAAGATCAAATTCTTCTTCCATTGCCATTACAAGCTCAACGATATCAAGGCTGTCAGCGCCAAGATCGTCGATGAAAGAAGCTTCTGCTTTCACTTTATCTGGATCTACGCCTAATTGTTCAACGATGATGTCTTTTACCTTTGGATGAATAGCCATAAATGTCCTCCTAATGCGTTCATCTAATTTATTTCAAAAACTAAAACTCTATAAAATCTAAAACTTAAAATCTAATCCAGCCTTCGCGCCCTGGCGCTTCGGCCTCCTCCGCGTCCGCGGGCTAATTCATATGCATGCCGCCGTTTACATCCAGAGTATGACCTGTAATGTATTTCGACTCGTCACTTAATAAAAATCTAACGGCTTGAGCCACATCAGTGCCTTCGCCGATTTTTGCTAAGGGGATGCGTTCCATCATTTTTGCTCTAACGTCTTCAGAAAGAACTTCCGTCATTTCCGTACCGATAAAGCCAGGTGCTACGTTGTTTACGCGCACGTTGCGCGAGGCCAGTTCTAAAGCCACGGATTTTGCAAAAGCAATTGTGCCGGCCTTTGAAGCGGCATAGTTAGCTTGGCCCGCATTGCCAGTTTCGCCGATGATTGAAGTGATGTTTACAATCGAACCTTTGCGCGCTTTCATCATTGCTTTCGCAAAAGCCTTTGTGACCAGAAACGTGCCACGCAAATTCGTATTAACAACAGAATCAAAATCATCAGCTTTCATACGGACCAGCAATTGATCTTTGGTGATGCCAGCATTATTCACAACGCCGTCCACTTCGGGCCATTTTTCAAAAATATGTTCAACAGCTTCATTCACAGAAGCTTCGTTGGCGATATCCATTTTAATATAGAAATGACCTTCACCAGAAAGAGTGTGCGCGACTTGTTGGGCGGATTCTTCACGAGATGAATAAGTGAAAGCAACTTGCGCACCTTCGTCAGCCAAAAGCTTCACGATCGCAGCGCCAATCCCGCGACTGCCGCCGGTAACTACAATTTTCTTTCCTTGAAGCGATTTTCCGCTCATGTGCAAAATCCTTTTTACGCTTTACACGTGTGGTGTTTTCAGCACACTTTGGCCGAACTTGAACTAAAGCTCAAGAAATTTCAATGACTCGAAGCTTTCAAAAATTCTTCAATAGTTTTGATATCTTCCATGTTTGTTGTGGTCATAACTTTAAAGAAATCCGGATCGATCTTTTTTAAAAGTCCTTGGACCACTTTTCCGGCTCCGCATTCGATGACATTGGCATGACCGAGGGCTTTTAAGACCTCCATACTTTGTGTCCAACGAACTGGCGCAGAGACTTGGCGAATCAGGTTTTCGCGCAAAACCTTTCCTTCGGTTTCTGCTTTTGCATGGAAGTTCTGAATGATCGGAAATGCCGCCGTATTAAACTCCATCGCGGTCAAGACTTCGCGCATCTTGTCTTCGGCGGGCTTCATCATTTCACAGTGGAAAGGGGCTGAAACCGACAAAGGAATTAACTTTGCACGTTTCGGCGCTTCTGCGAAAATAACTTCGGGTTTGAAATTGTCCTTTAACCAGTTGATGGCTTTTTGCGAACCAGAAATCACTATCTGTCCTGGGGAATTAAAATTTGCCGCAGACAGGGGAGCAAAGCCAGAGTTTTTAACAGCGTAAGCACAAAGAGTTTCTATTTGTTCTGGCTCTAACCCCAGAACCGCAACCATGCCACCTTGTCCTACCGGTACGGCAGATTGCATCGCTTGCCCGCGAGTGCGCACCGCTCTTAAAGAGTCATCAAAGCGTGTCACACCTGCAGCAACAAGGGCTGCATATTCACCAATAGAATGTCCTGCGGCGGCAGCGACTTTGACTGCAAACTCTTGGCGCAAAACTTTTTGTGTCGCTGTTGAAACTAATAACAAAGCGGGTTGGGTATTTTCAGTTAAGGCAAGATCGGCCTCAGAACCTTCAAAACACAACTTTTTCATGTCTTGTTTTAACGCCTCAGAGCCTTCTTCGAAGGTTTCTTGCGCGATTTTGAAGTTATCAAACAAAAAGCGGCCCATGCCAGGTTGTTGGCTGCCTTGTCCAGGGAAAGCTAAAGTAAACATTTTAGTACCTCAAGAGAACACTGCCAGAGGTTAATCCTGCACCGAAAGCGGTCAGCAAGATCGTTTGGCCTCTTTTGATTTTTCCATTTTGCACGGCCCAATCAAAGGCCAAAGGGATTGAAGCCGCAGAGGTGTTGCCCGTTTCTTGAACGTACACGATCACGCGCTCCATTGGGAATTTAAATTGATCAGCCACCGCTTCGATGATGCGCTTGTTGGCTTGGTGGGGAATGACCCAATCCACTTGATCCGGAGAAACCTTGTTATGTTCAAGGGCTTCTTGGCAGGAGTGAGCCATGGCGCGAACGGCATTTTTAAAGATCTCACGACCTTTCATGGTCATGTAGTTCATGCCTTTATCGATCACTTCTTGCGATTGAGGATGTTTGCTGCCGCCGCCTGGAAGAATCAAGAGATCTGCTAGGTTGCCGTCAGCATGCAAGTGCGAGCTTTCGATAAGATTTTTTTCTGAGTTTTCAGCACGAGAAATAACCCAAGCCCCGGCACCGTCTCCGAAAAGAATGCAAGTCTCGCGGTCTTTGTAATTCATGTATCGAGTTAGAACTTCCGCCCCGACAACAAGGACATTTTTGTACATGCCTGAGCGGATGAATTGATCGGCAATAGAGATGCCGTAAACGAAACCCGAACACGCGGCATTCACGTCGAATGCCATGATGTTTTTGGCGCCTAATTTACTTTGAAGGAAGCATGCCGTCGAAGGCATTTGGTGGTCGCCTGTTACCGTGCCGACGATAATCATATCGATTTCGCTGACATTGATTTTGGCGTCTTCAAGAGCTCGCTTAGCTGCGACAAGACAGAGGTCCGACGTAGCTTCGTCAGGTCCAGCGACATGGCGACGTTCAATCCCGGTTCTTTCAACGATCCATTGATCGTTGGTTTCTACCATTTTTTCAAGATCGACATTCGTAAGAACCTTTTCAGGTAGATACGAGCCTATCCCTGCTACGCGAGATCGAAACATTCCTGCCATGGAGTCAACCTGTCCGTAAGTTATTACTTAGCTGCGCTGATTTGTTTGCCTTTGTAGTACAAAGCACCGTCAGCACCTTTGTGCGCGCGGTGAGGGCGTACTAGTTCACCAGTTTTTTTATCTAAAGCGATAGCTGGTGCAGACAAACCATCGTGAGAGCGGCGCATGTCACGTTTAGAGCGAGACGTTTTCTTCTTAGGAGTTGGCATTTCAAACCTCTTTTTGAGTCATTTATAATCGAAGCTCGTTAATTTAACCAAAGACGGCTAAAAATCAACAAAAATCCCACGGCGGAATTTTTTCGTTAGCCGCAAAATCAATTAGTTGATCTTTAAGTTCTTTAAAGCCGCAAACGGATTCTGTGGCTTTTCTTCTGGCATTTGTTCGTCATAACCAAAGCTGTGGCCTTTCACGGGGATTTTGCAAATCGAACAGTCACCCTTTTCATCTACCGGGCCTGCCGCATTAAAAGGCGCAGCAATGGCCACGGCCTCATGCAAAAACTCACCAATATCAAAGAGGTGGCCTTCATACTCAGAAGTTTCTGGGCCGCCTTGAGGTAAGTCACTGACATGATTGACCTTCGAGTACTTGCTCCCACGCGGTTGGTCTCGTTTGGGGATTAAGATTTCGTGGAACTTCGTATCAATTGGGTAAGCAATTTCAATCCCACAGCGAGCACATTGCTCAGGTAGCTTTGTTTTGATCGTACCCAAAAGTTCAAAGTCTTTAGTGTTTAAAGGCTTAATAAAGAACTCTGTTTCGTAGGTCGCGGGCCCAATCAGATCCTTCAAAACGGTATTAAGTTCTGCTGTTTGAGTGTTCCATTTGTAAGAACGACCGTCTTCAGGGATTTCAGTCAGATTGATTTTCATGGCATAGCTCCTCGGGACACCAGATTTTGCAAAGAGGTGAGTTCTAACTCAGAATGGGGCGGGTGGTCAAGCGAACCCAGGGTAAAATGAAAAAAGGCCCTTTTCAGAGCCTTTCTTGCATTTTATTTTTAAAGGGGTCCCCGGTCTATCTCGCTTTACAGCTTAGGACTTTAAGATAGATGGTGCCACGGACAAATCTCAAGGCTCCATCGCTCAAAGTAGCAAAGTCACGTGTGTTAGTTGTTTCGCCTTGGAAGCTGTGATATTGCATTCCGACCATTTTGCAGGCTTCTTTGGCTGAGGAATCGTTGCCATAAAGAAGATAATAGCTGTCACCAATAGGAAGTAACGGCTCAATGAAATTAACGATACCATTAACTTCATGTCCAGTGCCATAAAGTTTCGATTTTACAACTTTCACATCCGCAAAAGCTGAGGAAGCGGAGATCAAAGAAACTAAGACCGTGATAAGTAATTTTGTTTTCATATATTTTCCTTAGTTATTTATTTAAAGTTATCTTTTACAAATTATTGGCAAGAAAGAATAAATTCGCTCTCGGAGGTCTTGAAGGTCAGTTCGTCACCGAGGCTGTTGACGCTCAATTTCCCGACAAGAAGCCCTTGAGATGTAAGGATCTTCATTGCGTAAATACCGCCGTCGCGACTGTATATATTTGCAGGGTCTGCGGTTAAACCTTGAACCTGAATATAGCGAGGACTTTGACCAACGGAGATCTTTTCCGCATGGTAAATATTTTTGAGGGTCTTATCTTCAGTCACAACAAAAAGAGTTCCTGGGAACTCTTTGGTGAAGTTGTCGACACAGATCAAGTTTGCAGCAAGCGCTTGGGTTGTATTTAAAACCAAGAGCGCTGCAAAGATGAACAGAAGGTGTTTCATAACCAGCCTTTATCTATTTTTTCGCACTAACAACGCATTGAGGAATTGCCGCTTTAAGAGTTTTCAGTAAATTATCTGAAATCTCGTCAAGACTTTCCCCCATGCCTTCTGCACGAACCGCTTCGATCAAAAGCATTTTTAAGAAATTCAAAGAATCTATGCCGCCATCTTCTTTGACGACCTCAGCAATTTGTTTCATATCGTTCTTTGCTAAGAGCGAAAGAACCTCATCGGCACCAGAACCTTGGTCAGAATGAGCTTTGGATTTTGCCAAAAGATCTGCGGCGACTTCTGAAAAACTAAAAACTTTAGAACGGAAAACGACTTTTTCATAAATCGGAGTCTTTTCTAATCTAGCCCAGTACTTTTCGCGTGTTTTTAAAGTGGCTTTGTCTACAGTTAAAGCCACTTCGAAGTACATCTTTACGGAGTTGTCTAAAGGAAACTGTGGAGCATCAAAAGACATGACGTGATTACGCTCTTCCTTAACTTGCAAGTTAAGAGGTTGGCCTTCGACGTTGAAGTATTTAACTTGGGGAATTTTAGAAATGTGCAGTGCTTTAAGAACTGCTGCCAATTGATTCTCTTTAGATTGATCATTGTCTTTAGTGAAAGGGCCGACAAGGTCTGAAGTCCCTGTCATCGGCATATCTAGAGCTTTGCCGTCTCTTGTGATAAGTTGGTATGATGCAAGACCATAGCCCTTTTTAGCTAGCTCTTTAGAATCCACAAGGTCCGTGGATACTTGGCAAGTTTCGTCTTTAATCACGTCTGCGTGGGCCGTACCGACAACAGCTTGAGTACAAAGGATCGAAGATAGCAAAAGAACGCGTTTCATAATCACTCCAAGGGTTAAAATTTTTAGCACGAGCCCTTAGGAGCAACGTCTGTGCCACAAAACGAGGTGATTTTGAGTTCTATAAACGAATTCAGGTCAATTTTAGTAGTGATACAAAAGGTGGGGCGCCCTTTTGTCAGCTGTTGAATAATTGGTAGTCAGATTTGGGATCGCCCCTCAATTTAAGGCTCTACAAATAGGCTTCGGGTTTAGAGTTTCCTTTAAAGGAGCGAGTACAAATCAACAGAGGCAGGGATTTTTTTGATAAGCCCCAGATCTTTGAGTTGTGTGGACAATGTTTCCCAGCGAGCTTTCGACATAGAGCCTAGCTCTGTACCTTTAACTTCAATCAGGGGTTTTTGGATGTCTGCCGCTTTATTAAACGTTTCTAAATCAAAAGCCTTGTTTAACAAAACCATGTGCTTGTTTGTCGCGACGGGATCTTTTAGATAAGCCTGCCAGCCTTCGCGGATCGCTAGCAATAATTTCTTAGTCACTTCTGGTTTATTTTTTAAAGTGTCTTCAGTGGCGCTTAAGACAACCAAGTAGGGATTAAATCCTTCATCGGCAATCAAAAAGGTTTTTACTTTGGCGCCGCCCTTTTCTGCGCTAAGGGGTTCTGTGGTGATAAAGCCTTGTTGGGAAAATGTTTTGTCGTTTAAGAAATTTGCCACTCCGCCAGTATAGGGAACGACTTTTACTTTTGGTTTGCCGTGTTTTTTAACTAAGAACTGGTAATAGGGAAGACCTGATTGCATGGAAAGAATGCCTTCAGAACTTAACACCTCTTGCAGCGACTTAAAGTTGCGCTCAACATGGGTCATTACGATGTACGGCGAAGTTTGGTAAACGGCGAAAAGACCTTTCACTTTGTTTTTTGCATTGCGATCTTGAGAAATAATAATTTCATCGGCGCTGACAATGGCGTAATCGACTTTGCCGTTTGCTAGCATTTGCACAGTCGGTGTTCCAGAGCCACCTTCTAAGATAGTTACATCCAAGCCGTGTTTTTTATAAATGCCTAGCAAGGCTGCGGTGTAAAAGCCACCGAATTCGGGTTCTGCTTTCCAATTTAAAGCCAAAGATACTTTTGTTAACGGTTGGGAGTAGGCAGCAAACGAAGATGTTAGTATTAACAATGCGAAGAGGGATTTTAATTTTAAAACGATTGTCATAGCGGCTCCCATTTAAGGGCTTGATAACACCAAGCAAGGCTTAAAAAGTCCACCCTTTGTTGATGACTGCATGCCGAATCAAAGTATTTGCCTTAAGTTTTTTGCTAGAAAGGTCTTTGTTTTTGGATGATTGAGTTTATTAAACTGAGCAGGGCCATAAAGAAAAGACCCATGAGTGATAGCAATAGCAACGCCGCGAAAACTATATCGACTCGTTGCTGGGTTCTTGCAGAGTCAATCAAGGCGCCTAATCCACCGCCTGCGACAAACTCACCGGCGATGGCGCCCACGATGGAAAGTCCGGCCGAGATTTTTAGGCCCGACAAAATATACGGATAGGCGCAAGGCAGCTTTAGCTTGGTTAAAATCTGCAACGAGTTTGCTTGATAGAGTCGGAATAAGTCTTTTTGTTGCTCGCTAGCACTTTCTAGACCCATCAGTGTATTTGCAATCACTGGAAAAACTGAAACGATAAAGCTAGAGGCGATTACGGTCGGAGCACCAAAGCCAAAATAGATCACCAGTAGCGGAGCGATGGCAATGATCGGGACCGTTTGAAAAAAAACGGCAAAGGGCAAAATAGCGCGTTTTAAAAGATCGGATAAAGAAAAAACAAAGGCGACACCTGTGCCAAGAGCCAAACTTAACACCCAGCCGGCTAAGACATTTGAAAAAGTCTCTTTAAATGCTTGTACAAAGTCGTCAGAGAGCTCTTGCATAGTCATGAGTACCATTGAAGGGGCCGGAATTAAAGACGCGCTAAAGACCTCTTTACGCACTAAAAATTCAAACACGATTAACAGGGCTGCAAAACTAATAAGAGCCGGCCATGTGCGCTTCATGACTTTAGCCTTTGTGAAAGATCCCGGATGATGGTGTTTAGCTTTTCTGACGTTCTTAAAGATTCTGTGCGCTCACTAGGTAAATCCAAATTGCCATCGAAAACGATTTTTGCACCAGCGCCCTTTAACATAATAATTCGTTCCGAAAGGTAAACCGCTTCGAACAACGAATGGGTTACAAATATCACTGTCAGTTTTTCTTTTTTCCTCAAAGACAAAAGTTGATTTTGCATTTCAAAGCGGGTGTTTTCATCTAACGCCGCAAAAGGTTCATCTAAAAGTAAAAACTTAGGCTTTGCGACCAGGGCTCGCGCCAAAGAAACGCGCATTTTCATGCCGCCGGAAAGCTCTTGAGGAAAATGATTTGCGAAATTTTCTAACTGTACTTTCGTTAAGGCCTCAAGCACGCGTTTGTTTTTCTCTTCATGCGAAAGTTTGGCCAATTCTGGATTTAGTTCTAACGGCAGGCCTACGTTTTCAGCCGTGGTTCGCCAAGGCAAAAGATTTGCGTCTTGAAAAACGAAGCTGACTGAGTTTTTTAAGGAAGAGGGGAGAGTGATCTCCCCTGCTGACTTTTCTTCTAGACCCGCAATCAATCTTAATAACGTCGATTTGCCGCAGCCCGAAGGACCGATCAATGAAACAAAAGAGCCTTCTTTCACAGACAAGCTAAAGTCTTTAATGATCTCGCGATCTTTAAAGGACTTTGATAAATCCTGAATGCGGATGTCGGGCGCCAGTTCGGTCACGCGCTATACCCAACCATAATTAAAACTAATACTAATGCGTTCGTCGTTGGCGTTATTGGCGGGAACTTCGTGTCGAGTCCAGCTTTCAAAAAGTACGACGTTGCCCGCTTTAGGCTCTAATGAATGAAAACGTTGGTTGTGGTCTTTGGCATTGTGTTTTCTTGGCGGGGACGCCATGAAAGCTTCTAGTCTTGGATCTTCGAATTTAATCGCCGAACAATTTTTGGGGGTCTGAACATAATAAGTGCCACTAATAACAGACAAAGGATGAATATGCATCGTGTGGATCACATCGGTTGGCATAACGTTCACCCAGCAAGAAGTCATTTTTAATTCTTTCGGATTAATGTCCATTTCAAGATGCTTAACGAATTTAGCGACGTGTTTATTAAGCATCTTTTCAAGATCTTCAAAGGTGCTTGAGACTTTATTCAGATTCGCGATGGATCCGTAAGAAGTATATCCGCCACGATAGTTTTTTTGAGACCACTTTTGCCCGTCTTCGTCGATTTCTGCAAACTTCAAAGCTTCAAATTTAAGATCTTTATTAAGACTCGTCAAAGAGCCGCTTTTGAGTGGAGCGTAATACACAAAGGTAGGGAAGAGAGCTTTGATCATTTTGAGACACCTTTATAGAAATGAATACCTTAAAGATAGGGCGAAATATATGGGTTTTCAAGGAGGGATCACTAAAACTTCGACAGCTGAGACGCGCAAATAGGCGCACCCCTATGCCAAACCTAAATAAAGGCCTTTATAAGTGGCACCTGCATTGCTCTTAGTAAGAGTATTACCAAGGAGTGAATTATGAAAAAGCAATTACTTATCACGGTTATGATGTTGATCCCTGCGATGAGCTTTGCCAAAGTTTCTGACTTTAACGAGTTGATCTCTGAGACCGTTAAGTCACAAAACGAACTTCACTCTGCAGTTCAAGGAAACGTTGAAGACACCCGCGAAGCGATGGCTGCTGCGAAGGTTCGCGAACGCATCGTTGTTGTCGAAAACTCTGGCGTTTCTTATAATTCCCCGTCGCGCAAAGATCTTTTGGCTTTCAAAAAGGAAAAGAGAAGTCACCGCGCTTCTGAAGAAAAACAATTCGAACGCCTAGCTAACGAAGTTCACTCTGCGGATTACTAAGAGGTGCGCCGTAACTCTTGCTGATGCAGAGTTTAATTGAATAACCCCCAATAAACTCTCGGCACTGCTCCCCCCGGCGGTCCCGAGAGTTTTCTTTTTGTCCGAGCCCCGTGCAAAAGATATCTGAAATCTCAGTATGAGGCATTGGAACGGTTCTTTGTTTTTGCAAAGAACGGCCCATATGGAGGAGTGGATATGTTTGATACTTTGATGTATGCTAAAAGGCTAGAAGCTGCCGGCTTAACTAGAGACCAGGCAGAGGCGCAAATAAACATTATCGCGGAGATGGTTGTGGATGGTGTCGCTACAAAACAAGATATAGCTCTGTTGAAACAGGATAATACCCTGTTACGGCAGGAGTTTGTAATTCTTAAGGCAGAGATATCTCGGGATTTAGAAAAGATGGCGAATAAAAATATGAAATTTATGGGAACTATGTTTTTAGTCAGTACGACGATTACCATTGGTGTTCTTGGGCTTCTTATTAAATAGTTTTTGAAGTTTAAATTTTGATAAACATCGGCCGTGCCCTAAAAAGTACGGCCTTTTTCGTTTTAGAGAATAAGTCTGCGCAACTCTTGTTGCGAATAAACGTAGTCTGCATAAACCATGGTGTTGGCAATATTTCGATGTCCCAACGCTACCTGGACTAAGCGCAAATCCCGGGTCTTTTTATAGAGCTCAATCGCAAAAGTATGTCTTAAGGAGTGAAACTTCTTAGGGACCGGACGGTACATTTCCCAGATTTGATAAAGCCGTGTGTACGAAACATCGAAAAGTTTCGTTCCAGATTGCTTTTCAGCGAAGCGATGAAGTCGTGCAAACAAAGCTGGGGGAAGGGGGATTTCGCGGTCATTAGAGCCCTTTAAACCCCTTAAAAAGACGCTTTCATCGTAAGTATTCAGATCAATCTTTTGCAGGTTTAAAACCTCTTGAGCCCGGCCGCCGGTGTGCAAAGCGACCCAAAACATCAAACAATTGCGGGGATCTTTGTCTTCAAAATCCGTGAGAATTTTTCGCAAACGTTCCGTTTCTGGAGGGAGCAAATATTTGTTCTTATTAAGCTGATACCGAGGTGCTGAAGACATAACTGATGATTGAAGATCCAAAACGACCTGACAAGACCTTTTCATTAACGCATTGCGTTCAAAGTGTTGATAG
>JABWCO010000210.1 GCA_013360185.1 Bdellovibrio sp. | reverse complement strand
TGGTTCCCTTGGAAACTCATTACGTTGGCGGTATTTTGGGTATCGGTGATTATCCAGATACAAAACAAGTTAAAGGCAACTATGCTCTCGGTGTTGCGTTCGGTACTAAGTTTGACAACTTTGTAGTCGAAGGTTCTTTCTTGTATTCTAACTATACAGTGGAAGGCCAAGGTTATTACACAGCAGGCGGTTACGGCTATCCGTATGCTAATGGTGTGTATGTTCCTGATAGCATCGACGTGCAACAGTATGCAGGTCAATTGGCAGCGAAAGTTCAGTTGTTCTCTGGAATCATTAAACCAGTATTTGGTGGTTTGGTTTCATATTCTTACAGAGGTTTCTCTTGGGACAACAAAACATTCGGTTATGTGAATGATACTAAAGCGAACTCACACGCGATTGACGTGGGTGTGATCGCAGGTGCGGACTTAGAATTTAATCCGAAGTATTCCTTGGGTGTGGATTTCCGTTACATGTGGAATCTTTCAAGCCGCGTAAACGGTGGCAACACTTGGATGGCTGGACCTCAGTATGGTTCTCAGATCGAAAAGCTGCAATACTATGTAATGTCGCTTGTCGGTCGCGTGAATTTCTAATTTAATTAAATAAGTAAGTTCCTCAGTGGTTTACAGACCCTACCTGCAAAGGTGGGGTTTGTTTTTTTTTGCGCAAGCGGGAATCCCGGGCGCTGGACTTTGTGGTTTTCTTGGACCATAGTTAAGTCATGCATTTCTTCTTTCTCCTTCTCTTAAGTTTCTCCAGTTCTGCCGCGGTGTTAGTCACGGCGACGGTCGGTCAGGTTTCTGATTATGTGGTGACCAGTCGTGAGGTGCAAATCTCTGCGGTGATTGAAAGCATCCTGTATCCCCCGAAAGTGGGGAGCAAGGCTGTGCCAGAACTGCGTCTGGGGCAAGAGGCTTTTCGTGGGGCCGTGACTTCAGTGCTGTTAGAGTCCGTGGTGGCCTTAGAAGCGGAAAATTTTAACGTCGCTACAATTTCTGAAAGTAATTTGCAGGCGGCACTAGTTAGAGTGGAAAAGGCCACGGCGGGGAAAGCTTTTTGGACAGAGCTAGACGTGTCCCCGGCAGAACTTAAAAAGTTTATGGTGCGTAAACTGACGGCCAAAGGCTTTATGAAGTTTAAAACCAACTCGATGGCCAGTATTATCACCGACCAAGACGCTCAAGCGTACTTTGATAAGAACCGGGTGAAGTTCGGGGCTTCGACCTTTGAGTCTTTCCGCGACAATATCAAAGCTTTTTTAGCGCAACAGCAATTGGAAGATCGTTTGCGCTCCTGGTTTGAAGTGATCAAGCGAAAGTACAAAGTGCGCAACTATATTTCTGAATAATGATGAATATCGAAAAACTCACCAGCATTCATAAGCCAGCCATGCGCGCCTTGGTTGAGGCCGTGCACCAGGAGCAAGGTCTGCTCGCCCAATTTTATTGGCCTAATGACTTGTTGGGGGCGGAGCTTGCGACGGCTGAGGCAGTAGGTGTTTTTAGCAATGGTCATTTGGCGGGCTTTATTTTGTATCGTGAGCTGGACAGGGCCTGGGAGATATCGTTGGTGGCGAGTCACCCGAAGTTTCGCAGGCAAGGCTTGATGGAGCAGTTGTTTTTACATCTAATTGCCGCAAAGGGTCATCAGCGTGAGTTGTGGTTGGAAGTGCATGAAGAGAACGTGGCCGCACAAAAACTCTATGAAAAACTAGGGTTTAAAGAAGTTCGGCGGCGTCCGCGCTATTATAAGGATGGCGGTTCTGCGATTCTTTACACGCGCTTGTGAGGACACAAAGCCCGGAGAGAGAAGTAAGTAAACCCTTGCCAGAGTCCGTTTATTTTGTTAGTTTCGAATCGTTCCGATGGGCCTAAAGGCCCATTTTTTTTGCGCCCGGACGGGCTCAAAGCCGATGAATCGGTTGATATGGCATTGAAATGTCTCATTTCTTTTGCCTGATCTTTCTAGCCCCTGCGCTTTTTAGCAGGAACTGGACTCCGTCCAGTCGCCGATATGCTAAAAAGGATTGTCTTTAATGTCAGAAATCCCATCTTGGATGGTAAAAGTAGAAAACATGGCGCAAAAAGCAGCGACTTCCGAAGGCGTGCTTTTGTATGATCTAGAATTTGTCGGTATCGGCAAAGGTCGAACTTTACGTGTATTTATTGATAAAGAAGATGGCTCCATCAGTATTGATGATTGTTCCAATGTTTCTAAAGCATTAAGTGAAGCCCTTGATGCAGACGATGTGATCCCTGGAGAGGCCTATGCCTTAGAAGTTTCAACGCCGGGATTGGATCGTCATCTCACAAAGCCGTGGCACTTTCAAAAAGCCATCGGCAAAAAAGTTTATATCAAAACGGCGAAGGCCCTAGAAAGCGTCGGCGTCACTGATAAAAAATGGAAATCCGCGAAGACTGTAGAACAAGTATTAGATGCTGCAGACGACAAGGGTGTCCGATTTGTGGTCAGCGGGGTTGAAATTGCAATCCCCTACGCATTGATCGACAAAGCTAAAATAGTGTTTGAAATGACTAAAGGTCAAAAAAAGTAACGAGAGAGGAAAGTTCATGGCTGAAAATATGTTTTCAGATCTTTCTAAAGTGATTGATCAAGTTGGAAAAGACAAAGGTATCGATAAGCAAATCGTTATCGATGCAATCACTCAAGGAATGTTGGTAGCGGCTCGTAAAAAATACGGCACCTACCGTGAAATCGAAGCCGCTTATAATGAAGAAACGGGCGAAGTTGAACTTTTTGAGTTCAAAGAAGTCGTACCTCGTGAAAAGTATATCGATGAAGAAGTCGAAATTCCTTACGATGAAGCAGTTAAACTAGATCCAAACGTTCAGTTGGATGATTCTGTGGGTATCAAAATGGAAGCATCTGATTTGGGTCGTATTGCTGCACAAACAGCAAAACAAATCATCATGCAAAAAGTCCGCGATGCGGAACGCAATATCATCTTCAACGAATTTGAAGAACGAAAAGGTGAGATCGCATCTGGTATCGCTCGTCGCGTGGAAAAAGGCGCTATCGTTGTCGATCTAGGTCGCACAGAAGCTTATATCCCGCCGCGTGAACAAATCCCAGGTGAGCAATACAAACCAGGCGATCGCATTCAAGGTTACTTGTCTGAAGTTCGTCAAACAACACGTGGTCCGCAAATCATCATGTCTCGCGCTGATGAACGTTACTTGATGAAACTTTTCGAAATGGAAGTTCCAGAAATTTATGATGGCGTTGTGGAAATCATGGCGGCAGCGCGTGAACCAGGCCAACGTGCGAAAATCGCAGTTCGTTCTAACGACAACTCTGTAGATCCAGTAGGAGCTTGTGTTGGTATGAAGGGTTCTCGTGTACAAAATATCGTACAAGAACTTCGTGGTGAAAAAATCGATATCGTTCCTTGGGACGAAGACATCACACGCTTTGCGTGCAATGCTTTGGCGCCAGCGGAAATTTCACGTGTCTTCTTGGATGACTCTAATCGTGAGATGGAAATTGTTGTTCCCGATTTAC
>JABWCO010000075.1 GCA_013360185.1 Bdellovibrio sp. | reverse complement strand
ATATTTTATTCGTGAATCACTTTACAACCTTGTGGAGCTGTCTCTTCTAGCTCGTGTGTATGAAGAGCAATGCGTTCCGGCGGCGACAAGCGGTTCTTTGAATAAAGAATCCCTAGCGCAAACGTTGCTAAAAATGAAAGCCACTGAAGGCAAAGGCACGTTGCGAGTGGCGATCCATGGGAGCGATCCCGTCGGCTTTTATTGGAATTCGCAAGGACAAGTCCTGGCCTTGTGGGTTCATCCAGAGCATCGCAATCAGGGGCTCGAACAAAGTCTGCCTACGCACTAGCCAACAAGCATTAAGATAGGTCCGTGATGAGTCCCTTCTGGCAAGGCAAAAGAGTTTTCGTAACTTCTGCGACGAGTTTCCTCGGCACGTGGACATCTTTGGCTCTGAAAGAAATGGGTGCACAGGTCTTTGGCTTTGCGGAAAGTCCTGTGACGTCTCCACATCTTTTTGAAATATCTAACCTGGCTGAAAGCATCGCAATGACATACGGTGATCTGCGCGATTCACAGTCTTTAAAAAATGCCCTTGATTTTGCTCAAGCCGATGTGGTCTTACACCTTGGCGAAAGTGGTTTGTTATCTGAGGCGGATAAGAACTCTAGCGAGACTTTTTCAAAAGCTGTGATGGGTACCGCGACCCTGATGGAACTGATGCGTGAAACCGCGTCAGTGCGTGCGATCGTCGTGGTCAGTTCTGACAAAGTCTATCAACGCAAAAACGACCAAAGTGCTTTTATTGAGAGTGATATGACAAGTGCTGAGCAAGGCATTGCACCGGCTGCGAAGTTATGTGCTGAAATGGTTGCGTTGTCTTATCGCAAAACCTTCTTTGCTCCGCAAAAATACAATAAACATAAGATCGCAATCGCAACAGCGCGCACAGAGCCGGCCATTGGTGGCGGAGATTTTTCGCCGACGTCGCTAGTTCACCAAGTGATGCGCCATATTTTGTTGGCAGCGCCCTTAGAGATTCGCCATCCTCATTCAGTCCGCCCGTGGATCCATGTCTATGACCAAGTCCGCGGCATATTGCTTTTGGCGCAAGGACTTTTTGACAAAGGACCCAAACTTGCGGCGACTTACAATCTGGGCGGGCGCGAGTACAAAAGTATCGAAGAGGCTCTGGTCCCTTTGATAGCTTTAAAAACAGATAGTGATGAAGAAGTCTCTTATTCAAATCACGGACGTTTAGACAGCTCGCAGGCTGAAACGGATTTAGGTTTTAAACCACAATGGACAACCCAGGCCGCCATGGTGGAAATTGCGGAGTGGTATAAAGACTATTACACCAAAAGTTTTTCCCCTGCTAAGTTACAAGCCACGATAAAAAAGAATTTTCTTTAGTGAACGCTCTTTGTTCTTAAACCTCAGAGCCCTGAGGTTTTTCGATATTGCCATTGGGATATTTGGCGAAGCGTTCAATCTTTGCACCGTGAACCATGTCATGTTTCTGCCATGGCCAGCCGCCGAATTCAGTGCGCTGATAATCTTGAATCGTGCGTAAGATGTCTTCCTTTGAGTTCATCACAAAGGGGCCATGCTGAACAACGGGCTCGCCAATGGGTTTGGCTTGTAAAACTAAAAACCCCACGTCTTCAGACTCAGCCTTAAACTCTAAATCCACTTGGCTGTCGAAATAAAATCCTGCCTTTGCCTGTAAGCGTGTATCGTTGGCTTTAAGCTCTTTGCCTGAAAAATAATAAACGGTTCTGTTGGTAACACCTTGGGACCTGGGTAATTTAAACACGCCACCGGCTTGCATTTTAACTAGTAAAATTAAAACCTCATTCATCGGGTCAGCAGCCCAGCTGTCCGGAGGCGGTGCTAAAGACTTTGTGCCTTCAGAATTTCCGGCAATCACACTGACACGCACTTTGTCGTTTTGTGTGAAGGGAATTTTTTCTGACCAAAACATGGTAAAATGTGCGGGCACCATTTTACTTCGACGAGGCAGGTTCAACCAAATTTGGAAAAGTTCCAACTCGTTGTCGCGATCTTGGCGTAATAAAGGGAACATCTCAGAATGCTGGACTCCTGCGCCGGCGGTCATCCACTGCACGTCCCCTTCGCCATAGCGACCCGCAGCCCCTAAGGAATCGGCATGATCGACATAACCTTTGCGCACGACTGTGATCGTTTCAAAGCCGCGGTGGGGGTGCACAGGAAAACCAGGCACTTCTTCGCCGTGATACATGCGAAATCCATCTTTTTCTTGAAAGTCTTGCCCTAGATCGCGGCCCTTCAGATATTGTTTGTTCGGGCCAAAGTTTGCAGTGCCCACGGGATACTTGTCGTGATGATGCACACAAAATAAAAAAGGCTCTTGAGTGGGCCATTGAAAGTCTAAAGAAAAAGTTCCTTTAATCATAGAGTCTCCTGTCACAGGGGCTGATTTTTTAAAGGGCCAAAGGGTACGAACCAGGCCCGTAAGTGCACCGAGTCCGGTCAAAGCTCCAAGGCCAATTAAGATGTGTCGGCGTTTCATGAACAACCCCATTGTTAGACGTAAACCGCAGGTCTATTTTGTCTGAAGGGGAGTGATCTTGGCAAGTCCTGCCCCAGGGGGCTAAGCCAAGGCGCCAGCGTTGGCCAGGGCCTGTACTAAGCTTAAATCCTGAGGGTAAAGTCCTTTGAGCGAACAGACCTTGCCGGCATTTAATGACTTTATCGTATTCAACAATTTGGGCGAGGCAGATTCTAATAAGTGACCGCCAAAACTGACATAGAAATTTTTTTTCTGAGTCAGGCTTTTTTGCCATAAAATCAAAGCCTTCCGATGGCGCAACTGTATTTCTGCGCTTTTAGAAATTTTTAACGGTTTGGACTTTAGCGGAAGCGTTTTGAAACCTTGCAAAGAAATATGTTTCATCCAAGCTTTTAAAAAGCTTTCTTGCAGTTCTGCTTGGCTTAAGTTCTGCAAAACTTCAATGGACTTTAAGTAACCATTTGGTAACTCGGAAATTTCACCCGCGGCATCGTGCAGCTGGCGAAACGAGGTCATGGCCTCTTCTCCCGCAGGCCCCAGTTTGGTGTCGATTAAATTTCTTAAAGATTGCGCGACCATTTCTTTGTGCGGTTGATCCACCCACACCCCTAAACTCCAAGTCGCACTGAAAGACCCATCGGATTCAGCGATGTGCCACTCGGAAGAAGGCCAATAAACCATGTCACCCGCACGTGCTTCTACCAGCTGCGAATCTTTTTTGTATTTAGCGTATTTAAAAGTGCGATCCAAGCCAGGATTTTTTTTGCCGTAAGGACCACTCCACAGACGGAACTTTTTAACACCACTGACCGGGAAACTAAATACACCACAAGAATCAACGTGCACACCGAAGGGAGTTTTTTTGTAATTGCCTAAGTAAAGACCCATTTCGGCGAAGCGATTCGGAAAGCCAACATGCCGATACAGCTCCTCAGTAAACTCTGTCAAAAGCTCTTGTTTTTTTGAATTCACCGTCAAAAGTTCGTCGCACACCAAACAGTAATCTTTAAACAAGGCCTGCATGCGCGCATGATAGCCTAACAGAGTCTTGTCTGATTTTTCCGGCAGTACTTGCAGAACGTCTTCGGCCTCGGCCTTAAAGCCATGGATGTAAAACTTAAAGCCTTCAGGGTTATTTAGTTTTCTGCAGCGATCAGAAAATAAGACCAAAAGATCGAAAATCTCGGCTTCGCCCATCTCCAGTAAAGCAGACTTCACGTTGCGCAGAACCAGGGGCTTTTTTTCCCAGATGTTTTTAGCAAAGTTCTGCCAGAACTTTTTATCCAGCAGGGTCGGTTTTACGGCAGTTAAGCCTGATTTTTTCGTCATGGCGCGAAGATGCAACAACAGGGCTGTCAGAGTCAAATAAAGAACCTTCCCATGAAAATACACGGGGGCTGGTAAATTTACCAACCCCTTAAAAACCCTCTCATAGTCCTTGTGGGGCCTTCTGATTTGGCTTAAAACTACGCCTTCCGGAGACCCCATGACAGTTTTGCCAATGACATATGAAGAACCCGTTCAAACCATCGAACTTCGTCGCGACGTCACCAAGCATTTAAAGCGCGGGCACCGTTGGATCTTTGCCAATTGCTTTGACGAGGGCGGGCGCCAACCCAAATCCGGAGTCCACCTACTCAGCTTTAAGGGCGAGCTTTTGGCCTTAGGGATCTGGCAAGGTGACACACAATTGCGCTTCCGTGTTTTGGTCTTGGCTGACGAACCGATCTTTAGAAAAAATAATATCGCCAGAACGTTAGAGCTTTATTTTGAAAGTCAATGGCGTAAGGCCGTAGAAATCCGTCGCACGTTTGATTTGAAAATCACCAATTCGTTCCGTCTTATTAACGGCGAGGGCGATGGTCTGCCCGGCTTGATCGTGGATATTTACAACGACACGGCTGTGATCAAACACGATCACGCGATCATGGAAAAAATCTGGAACGCGCAAGGCATTGCCGCAAAAATCCAAGGTTCTTTTAATCAAATCCAATGTGTTTACTTGAAACGTCGTAATGACGAACAAGAAAAGGGCGTGAATATCGTCGGCACTCTGGCTCCAGAAGTTCAGTTCCTTGAAAATGGCGCTGTATTTGCTTCGAACATCCGTGATGCGGCAAAGACGGGCTTCTTCCTTGATCAACGCGACAATCGTAAAATGATCCAGCACTTTGCCAATGGCAAAACCGTTTTAAATCTTTTCAGTTACACAGGCGGATTTTCGATCTTCGCAGCGAAGGGCGGAGCTAAAGAAGTAACGAGTGTCGATATCGCAAAAGTGGCAATCCAAGCCGTGGATCGTAATTTCGCAGTGAACGGTCTAAAAACACTGCACCACGATATCGCAGCCGATGCCTTTGAATATCTTGAACAACAAAACGTCGAAAAGAAAAAATACGACCTGGTCATCACAGACCCACCAAGCTTTGCTCCGAATGAAAAATCAGTCGAGCAAGCCAAGAACGCTTACGCAAAAGTCTTTGCGAACTCGATTAAGCTTGTAAACAATGAAGGTCTTTTCGCAGCCAGTTCTTGTTCAAGTCATATCTCAACAGCTCAGTTTATGGAAATCTGCCAAGAGGCCTTTTCGAAAGCTCGTAAAAAAGGGACCTTAGTGTATATGGGTGGTCAGCCCGTGGATCATCCATACCCTTTGGCAATGGAAGAGCTTCGCTATCTTAAGTTTGCCCTGTTCCGCTTGGACTAAGGAGGTCTTAAAGTGAAAAGCATTGAAAGCCTTCGTCAAGAAATCGACCAAGTTCACACGGAGCTTTACGCTTTGTTAGAGCGCCGCCGCGACCTCACCTTGGCTATCTGGAAAATCAAACAAGATCAGGGCCACCCATTTCATAATGCGGCAAGGGAAGCGCAAATCCTTGAAAGTTTTGTGAATCTAAACTCCGCAAAAAATGACCCGGCCTTCGACCATCTCTTAGAAGCGGTGATGAACAATATTCTAAGAGAATATGAAAAGTATCTGCGTAGCCAGTTTAAGCCCGAGGAATCTGGCAAGGTTTAAAGCCTTAGCAGATCAGTCGTGGGGCTTATCAACCACGACTAAATCTAAATTTTCCACAGCACTAGCCAAGAGCTGTTTTAAATCCTGAAACTTCACTTTACCAAGGCTGTCAGAAACCCTTTTTTCGGTCATAGAGATCGCTTCAGCGGCGGCTTTCATAAGCTTTAAGCCCTTTGCCGTGAATGAGATATTCAAAGCACGACCATCATCCGGCGCCGGGGTGCGCTCGATATAGCCAAGGTCTTCACAGGTTTTAAGTGTGCGACTGACGGCCTGTTTGGTGGATTTCATTCGGCGCACAAGCTCTTGCATCTCTGTCCCATTTTCCAAGTCTATCTGAGAAAGAGTCGCGAGCAGAGCCGGAGTCAGGTCCGGAAAACCATTTTTTTGAATAATGGCGATCGAAATATTTCTATAAAATCTATCCAACTCAAAAAGATAGCGCCCGAGATGAGTCCTGCGAATCTGACCGAGTTCCTTTTTAGTGGGCAGTTGTTTCATGAAGTAATTTTCTCACTCTTAGGCAATTTAGTCAACAATGTTGACGATTTCTTAAAAATAGTCTACATTGTTGACTAAATAGGGAGAATACCATGAATGCCAGATTTGCCATACACCAGCTGAGCACGGTTGCAGAAGAGCTAAGACCCCTCCTAGAGGCTACGCAAAAAAAGATGGGTTTTTTACCTAATCTACTGGGTGCCATGGCGGAGTCTCCCGATCTTACCAAGGCCTTTTTGCATCTTCTTCAGCAGGCCGGGCACCTCAGTCTTTCGGCGCAGGAGCGGGAGGTTATTATCCTCACAATTTCGGTAGAAAATGGCTGCGATTATTGTGCCGCTCAACATCGTCAAATCATGCGGAAGTTTAATTTTAGCGAGGACGACATTGAAAAAGTATTAAGGAAGCAGCCCCTTGAAAACCCACAGCTTCGAGCCCTGCAGGAGTTTACCCTTGAAGCACTTCATCGCAAAGGGGCGGTACCCAAAGAAACACAAGAAAGATTTTTTGCATGTGGGTATACGCAAAAGCAAGCCTTAGAAATCATATTTCTTATTGGTACCTACTCCATGAGCAACTTTGCCAATCATCTGCTTCAGGTCCCCCTTGATGACGCCTTTAAAGGATAGCGTTGGCCTGATTCCGAGTGCCCCTTTTTGTTACTGACCTAAAGTAAATTCCTGATGGTGCCCACCGTAATCAATATAAAAGCCCCGCGACAAGGCGGGGCTTTTGCATTCAGGGACTGTGGAATCTGTGGAGATTATTATGAAGTTCTTTTTTGTGGCAGCATTCGCATTTTTAACATTCACTTCGCCTTTTTCGGCCCGGGCCTCAGAGGGGACTAAGCACATTCGCTATTACCGATGTGGTGCGGGTATCATTCAAAGAATCAATCTTTTAACGGGGGAATCCCTTAAAGCCGTGCTGGATAAAGAGGACTGTAAGTTATTTTATCAGGCCCCTGTGGCCGAAGCCCTTGAATCCGGTATCGCCGCTATTGAGCGCGGTCCTATTGTCAACGGTTGGGGTATTTGGTCAGGCCCGGTCGGAGCCCAGGCGCTGTTCGTGTTTAATGAAGAGCAAATCCATCACGTGGTTGAAAACCTATCGTGGGCTTTGGCCAAAGACCTGAATGTGTCTTTGTATTTTATGGTTTATCAATCAAAGTATACTCGTCGTGGCTTTCCAGAGATTATATACAGCCATGTCCTAAGCGATGCGCCTATCTTGCTTGAGACGTCGCCTGAATAGTTAAACCCAAACCTAAAGAGCCCTAGAAGCTCTTTGGTTCGCGGTTTTTTCTGCTTTGATATTCTTTTTCGCGCTGGAAGTGGCTTTCTGACAAACCATAGCTTTCCACGTCGCCCAAATCTTTAATTAACGAATCAAGCTCTTTGCTGCCATTGATAAAATCCAAGTGTGCTTGGATCTTTGTGATCAGTTCAGAATTTCTTTCTTTCAAAGCTTCGTAACGGATGAAGCCCAAGCCATAAGATTCCCACTCTTTCACATAGCGGGCGGCTGACTGCGAAGTCCCGTTGTACATCGTATTGCGGCACTCTTGATCAGGTTTAATTTGGTGCCAGTTGCCGAACTGATCCTTTAGTTTAACGTCATGTTTTTCACACGGTTTACCACAATCCTTATAGCTTGAACCCTTACTTAAGAAGGCCGCAAACACACAGTGCTCCATGTGAAAGCTTGGCATATACTGATAGGCCGTGACTTCAAAGCGCTCAGCCTGGCCGGCTTGAATCAGCTCGCTGACTTGCACGTTGTTTAAGTCATAGCCTAAACACAAACTTGAAAGGCCTTTGCCCAAAAGATATTGTGCCGTTAAGTGGTTGGCGACGTTAAGACTAAAATCACCTAAGATCTGTCCTTGGAAACCATGGACTTGCAAATACTGAACAGCACCCAAGTTGCGCGCTAAGATGGCGTCCGGGTTCATACTCATCAGGTGTTTGATATTGCGGTGCTCGTTCGGTTTTAAGATGCGTGTGGTGGCAATAGCGACCTTTAAGCCTTGTCCACGCAACAGGGCCAAGCTGTCAGCAAAGTCGCGACCAAATTCAAAATCTAAAATAACTAAGTTAATGCCAGTGGCTTTAAGTTCGCCATTTTGCATAGCTTGCACAACGTCGTCGGCTTGACCTTTTTCCCTTAGCAATAAGTTTAAACGAACCCCAGGGCGCGCAGAGGTCGGAGTTTTTGTTGAGGCGATCCATTCCGCCAATTGTGCCGAAGGGGGCATTTGAAGGTCGGCGCCATTTCTTACGCGTAAGTCCGTCAACTCTTTAACCAGTTGTTGGCGCAATTCTTTGACCTGACGATTTGGTAAGAATAAGGGAGTGTCGCCATCTATTACACAAGAAAAGCCTTCGCCGCGGAAGGGGCTTCCCATAAGCGCAAATAGTTCTTCTCGTAAATCTAAAGAGTTAAGACCTTTACTCTTTGCGGGTTCACACACATTTGCAGACTGTGCTGAAACTGTATTTTTACCGTCGGAGTATTCAACCTTAAGGGGCTCCCCTAATAAGGCCGTGGCGCGGATAAAGACCGGAATGCGTTTTTTGCGCTCTTTATCTTCGACACTGAGTGAAACATCTTTTTTAAGGTCTTTATCGTGATTGTAAAACACACGAGCACCGACAAAGGCGTCTTGCATTGCGATGTCGCGAGAAAATTCTAATTGGAAGCGGTTGTTAGAAAGTGTTTTAACGGCAAAAACGAATCCGCCTTTTTCAGCGCTGTTTCCGTTGCGATCCTTGTACACCCACAAGATGCCGTCACCAGGTTTGATGAAGTCAGCCTTCAGCCCTTGCAGAACATTCATTTCTGTCAATTCAACTTCTAAGGCGTTGCTAGTGACTTTGCTCACTTTGCCAAATTCAAAACCGCGATGCGCACTGAACGTACCTTCGACTAATTCTTGGTGATTCACACCATGAAACCAGCCACTGTAAAAACCGCGCGAGAAGGCCGTGGCCATTTGTTTTTTCATGTGCACGGTGCTGGCGATAGTTTCACCGGTTTGTACCGCGGTGATGGCCTCGTCAAAGCTGCGCGCGGCCGTCGCAACATATTCCGGTGTTTTTAGGCGACCTTCGACTTTGAAGCAGTCAACACCAGCTTTTAGCAAAGCAGGGACTTCGTTGATGCCACAAAGATCTTGAGGGGAGACCAGGAAGGACTTGCCACCCAGGTCTTTCTTTTCACCATCGACATGCATTTCATAACTAAAGCGACAGCTTTGCGCGCACTGGCCGCGATTGGCAGAACGACCGCCGATACTTTCTGAGGTAAAACATTGACCTGAATAGCTGACACAAAGGGCGCCATGCACGAAGACTTCGATTTCTTTAGAAGTGTTTTGTTTAATCGCGGTGATTTCTGAAATGGAGTTTTCGCGGGCTAAGACAAAACGCTGAATACCTAAGTCATCGACCCACTGGATCGCTTCGGCATTGGTGATGCTCATTTGTGTGGAAGCATGGATGCGTTGGTTTGGGGCCATTTGGCGAACCAAGCGAACCAGGCCCAAATCCTGAATAATAAAAGCGTCTGGTTTTAAAGGCAGAATTTTTTCTAGCACTTCGACGGCTTTGTGCAGCTCGTTTTGAAATATCAAAATATTAAAAGCAAGATTCACTTTCACGCCATAAAGGTGGCAGGTGTCGATGATGTCCTTAACCTCTTCGATTTGAAAATCATAACTGCGCCCGCGAGCATTGAATCCCGGTACACCCATAAAAATGGCATCGGCACCGTTGTGAATGGCAGCCAAAGCCATATCCTTGGTGCCCACAGGCAAGAGTAATTCGGGACGCTTTACAGTTTGATTTTCCATGCAAGGTTTTTACCAGACAGGACCTTGAGCGCAAGGGGAATCTGGAATCGCGAAAGAGTGGGAAAAAATCACCCAAGACTGTCTAGAATTTAGTGATTTCAGAGAAGAAAAAGCCACGACCCCCGGCCTTAAAACCTCGTTAAGGACGGACTGGGCGCATCCTTTTTGTGGTCGTTTGAGAGGGACAAGAGCGTGCCGAAAGAGCCAAAGCTTGCGCAGCATGACAACTGTAACCTACATTGATACATATCTAGAAAAGGAGCATTCATGCTTTACGACTTAACAATTCCTGTTTTCACAAAGACTTTGCACAACCTCACGCACATGCTGGATAAAGCGGCGAGGTACGCTGAAAATAAGAAGTTTGATACTTCCGTGTTACTGCAGGCACGCTTGGCTCCAGACCAATTCAACTTTATCCGCCAAGTACAAATCGCCTGCGATACGGCGAAGTTGGGTGCTGCTCGTTTGACTGGAAAAGATGCGCCTTCACACGAAGATAAAGAGCAAACCTTAGCAGAGATTAAAACGCGTATCCACGAAACCATCGCATTCTTAAATACGATCACGGTCAAAGATTTTGAGGGTGCGGCAGAAAGAAAAGTCACGCAACCGCGTTGGGAAGGTAAGTACCTGCTGGGGAATGATTACGTGAATCACCATGCGATTCCGAACTTTTATTTTCATGTCACCACGGCTTATGCAATTTTGCGCCACAATGGGGTCGATCTTGGTAAGAAAGACTATCTGGGCGAAATTCCGTACAAAAAGTAACCTAAGAATTTAAAGAGAAACTAAAAAGCCGAAGGTGCGCTCTTCGGCTTTTTTATTTGCAATGCGGGTTCGCCCCATTCAGGACTGTTGTCTTCGCCATTACACTCCAGCAACTCGTAGTACGACGAATAGCCAACGCGAATATTTTTTGTTTTCTCTAGCTCGGGTAAAAGCCCCGCGCGCCACCGGAACGAAACAACGTTGGCAAAAATACTGACGGAGATTTCTTCGGAAGAATGCAAGTCTGAATCAAAGGCGCAATTCGTGTCGTGACAGTTCTGTAGGCGAATGCGTTCTTTCGGTAACGTAAACGGTGGTACGACGCCCGCATTCACGGAATAAAATATTTTATAGTTCGCAAAAAGATCTGGCCAAGTGACAGAGTTCGAAAGATAGGGCTGATATCCTCGCGTTCTGTCGTGATTTAGATCCAACCAAAAGTAGTACTCTTTGTAACCCGCATTAGGATCAACGATTTGTGACATTTCCATGTCGACAACATAATCGGAAGCTTCGCGGCGCAAGGACGTGCTGACGATGTCAGCGGGTAAGGTTTGACAGACTTCTGGCAGATTTAACTGAACGTCTCCCTCGGCATCTATCTGCGTGATCGTTTCGGCAAAAGACGTGGTCGGGAAAAGCACCTGCAAAAGCATTAAAATTTTAAACGCGCTTTGAATCATTTACGCACCCTTTAGTTACGGGATTTTTCATCCGCGCAATTGCAGTGCAATTCGCTGACCCGCCTAGGAAAGCGTAAATTCTAGATAAACAAGAATGACCTGTAAGATATGCAAGAGCAGGGCGCGAAAGGCGCCCTATTTTAAGTTTGGCAGAGTTTCGTAAGCTTCGAGCGTCTTTGGGTTTATCAAAGTCGTAGGGTTTTTATAAATACGTGATGTTTTATAAAGAAGACGCAAGGCTTTCCATTTCGGCATCGATTGATACGTTTCTGGAAACATCTTTTTCGCTTCATAGTGGACCTTTTTTGTATAAGCGCCACTCATGCGCGGAAAAATATGATGTTCTACGTGGTAACCAAAATTTAGATGGAAGAAGTCTAAAATCGGATGGGTCGTGACGGTCAAAGAATTCACCAACGGATCATTTACCTTCGTAAGCGGCGAAATATTGTGATTCGTCGAGATATAACTCATGATGGTGTAGTTCTGAATTAGGAACGGAATGACAATCAAGTACAGTGGCGCCGAGCTGCCGATAAAAACAACATACGAAGTGACCAGCAAAACTTGGAAGGCGAATTCCCAAGTTACGCGTTTATGGTTCATCTCTTCCCACATTTTGTTATTAAAGCGCATGTATGTTTGATTTAGGAACGCCTGCAAAGAAAACCAAAAGAAGAAATAAAAATAGCTGCGCATTGTGCGGGAGCCAGGTGTCCAACTAATCAGTCTTTGCATAAACTTGGATTGGCGATACACGGTCATATTGGGAAAGGCGTCGGGATCTTTTAAAATATACTGTGTGTTACCGTGGTGCAGGCGGTTGTGCCAAAAACGCCAGTAAGTCGGCGAAACCATAAACGGAGAAAAGGCAAAAAGCACCAACAGATCCTGGGCACTTTTTTTAGAAAGATGCTGACCATGGGAAGTTTCGTGGGAAATAAAAGCCAGGCCCGCATTGAATTGACCTATTAGAATGCCGGCCAAAAGGTTCAATGACCAGTGCATATCTAAACTGAGCACGGCAAAAATCAAAACAACATTCAATGCCAAAAAGAACGGTGCGTACAAAGTACGCGCTGGAGTTCGCTCAAAAAAGTGCGCAGGCAGCAGAGGCGTCAGCTTGCGATTATAGTACGCAAGATTTTTCACAGGTTCCGGGGTAGCAAAACCTGGTGTGTCTAACGGCAGTTCGGGCAGAATCTCATAGGATTCCGTGTCTAAGCCCGAGGTATTCTTAACGATGATTTGGTCCATAAATCTCTTTCGTTTAGGCGACCAAACTAGCATTGCCAATTTGTAAATGTTAAGAAAAAATTCGCATCTGAGATATCTGCCGGGAACGAGATTTTAAATCTCAACAAATGTTTATTTTTATACTTTCGCCAGATCGCTCTGATTGGCAATGAGATGGTGGGTCCGTGTTGCGGGCCCCTTGGCGATAGCGATGACTGATTTCGTGCGTCATTTGTCTTTATTGGGCTGCCTCATTTTGAGGCAGAAATAAAGGGGACTTAGCGCGATTGCGATTGAGCTAGGCCAAAGACCTTCCGATATATGAGAGGAGTCGTATATTCCGGGGGGAGAGGTCATGGCGTTAGCATATTCTCGTTGGGCGGGTGGGGTCACTTTAACTGCGATCACCTTAGTGTCCTTTCAAAATTGTTCGCCAGGTACCTTTGACGGCTTATCTTCTGAAAGCAGCACCGTCTTGGAATCCTCTGAAGCTACGGCGCGTTTTAGCAACTCCCAGGAAGTATCGGGTTATAAATTTTCTGCAAATTATCGATCCAGTCCGCAGGATTTAAGTGGAATGATTGTCTGCGAGTATCCATCCGGCGAGGAGTGCGCCAGTGATGCTGATGGAAAATCACAAGGTCGTATGCAATTGCATGAAACCGGACTTAGCGCGTCGGCGCGTGTTCATAAAATGTCTTTCGAGTTCCTCTCTAAGGGCTACTTCGCTAAGAATCCCGAAGCCCACTTTGCAATCGGTTTGCGCGGAGATGTGACCAAGGACGCAAAGGGAGATCCCATTTCCGTCAATGGCCGTGGTTTTATTATTGGCCAGTTGGGGCAAGATGGTCGCAACGCCGGCAATGCGGCGTGTGCGCGCGATATGGCACAAATAGAAACCTATCATGGGGATGTGGCAATGACCAATAAGTCGATCCCCGGCAATCACATATTTTCTTCGTCATGCTCAGATGCTATTTTTAAAGATGATCTGTGGTATCGTCTGGAGCTCTATGTTTCCATTGAACGAAAAATTGGTTACAAAGTATATGACCAGAACCAGAATCTTTTGTATTCGCATCTTATGCAGGACCCGACGGATTATTTAAATCCTAATTTAACGAAATGGTTTATGGGGCATGTTTTTGATTCGCCCGTAAAAAGTTCGGCAGGCAATTGGAGTATCACCGTTAAAAATATCATTTTAAGTGAATCCAACGATGCCATTGAAAACAGTTTTAACGAACCTCTGATGTCGTTTTATTTAGCAGGAAATAAACTGGCGGAAAACTCGTTGGTCACAACTGAACAAATGGCTAACGACGCCCTGTCGATTGGCTCCTTCCCGGCATTGCGCTGGCGGGTTTTTGGCTGTGCGAATCCAGAGACGGCTGTGAACGCCGGCACCTGCAATGACGCTAAAGACTTTAGAGAAATTCTAATGAGTGGAGACGGCGCCTTTGTGAAGGACGGAACCCATTTAAGATTTATGGAGTCAGCAACTGTGATCTATCCGAGTGACACCTACAAGCTGATCCTGCGTGCGAATCCACAGTCTTCTTACAAGCAGACCGTGGTGCGCATCCTTAAGAAATAGTGATACAAAAACCTTATCATGGTTGAAAATCTAAGTTAGGATTCTTTCTAAGAAAGGATCCCTATGACATTGCAAACGATATTGAATCATCCGATCTTTAATCAGGTTATTCTGTGGACCGTTTTAGGTTTGGGAGTCGGCGTGGTTGCGAAACTTCTTATCCCGGGCAGCGAAGCTATGGGGTGGATTCGCACAATATTATTGGGACTAGCCGGTTCTTTCATAGGAAACTTTTTAGCCCCCAGGCTTTTCCATTGGCCGACTTATACGTCTTTTAGCTGGCAAGGAATTGCCATCGGCATTGCCGGTGCTGCGATCCTCGTCGTCGTCAATCGCATCGTGACTCGTTCGTAAAAAGACTCTAACGAGCTCGTTCCTTAAGCAAGCTAGAGCAGCGATCTAAAATTGTGACACGGATGTTTTCGCGATGTTGAATGAACTCTGGCAATTTACTAGTTTGGACGACTTTGTAAAGTCGCAAGGCTCTTTCTAATTCAACCAGGCGTTGCTTTTCAGCACCGCGAGACAACGGAAATCTTGGGGCGGGAGCACTTTTGGTCACGGCCGCTTCGACGGCAGAAATCCAATCGATCTCTGTCTGAGTCAAATAGATCGTCGGAAAGAACGGAGCCCGCGCCGCAGATTCTTCCGCCTGTTTAAATTGCGTATTTAGCCAATGCAATTCATTCAGAATTTTTTCTAACTCCGCTTCATGGTTTTTGCCGAAAAGATTGAAAACGATTTTTTTCCAAGCATCGCAGAAGTCCTCAAAGGTGATGTCTTGGGCTTTTTCAAATAACGGCGGATGAGTGATGTAATTCAAGGTTTTGCTGATCACATCAGAAGAGATAATCACACTGGTTGTTTTAAGGCTTACGCGCATTAAGTTGTGGGCCCAACTGACCAGATTCTGCACTTCCTGGCCATTCACTAGGGCGTTGCGGAAATTCAATTGAAATTCATCGTAAGTCACACTGTCCACGGGGCGTTCAAAGAGCGCGTCGAGGTCACTCTTGTGACGATCTGCTCGGGGCATAGCAAAATAGCTATTCAGGCGTTCAGAAAATTTTTCGAACGTGTCTTTCCACAATTCTTCGCGTTGACAAGTTTTGTAAAGTTGAAAGGCTTTAGCCGGTGTTGGCTCGGCATCGTCCAACAGACCATTGATTTTGCGTTCTAAGTCGTGAGGGAATGAATGCCAAAGTTCCTTAATCATGAGATCAGTCTAACACGCCAATGGTCCAGCCGCAGGACTATGTTCTGACGATTTCGTCAAACTTTTTTACAGCGCTTGATCAGAGCTATTTTAGCGCAAAAAGAGAATAAATTTTTTCCCACTTTTCATCGCGAGGCGCGTGAATTTTTATCTCTTCACCACTCCACGGGTGCACAAACTCGATGCATGTTGCGCGTAAGCACAATCCCGGAATTTGCAAAGTGTCGCGGAATAAGCGGTTGTGGTGGGAGTCACCATGTTCAATGTCTCCCAATAAGGGGTGGGCGACGCGATCGAAATGACGACGAATTTGGTGCCAGCGTCCTGTCACCGGGTGTACGTCGACGAGTGAATATCTTGAGGTGGGATATCTTTTGCTGGTGGCATAAGGCAGTTCCAGCGTCGCTTTACGCCGATAAAGAGTTAATGCTTCGACCGGCAATTCTGCATCCGCCACTTCCAGCGGAATATCAATAGATCCAGATTCTTCGACGTATCCGCGCACCACAGCTTGATAGCTCTTGTGCATTTGGCGGTCCATAAAGAGACGACTTAATGCGCGTGTGGCCTCACGCGATTTCGTGAAAAGCAAGACACCGCTGGTCGGTGCATCCAGGCGGTGCACCGGAAAAACATCCTGTTTCATCATTTTGCGCAAGTGATACAGGCAGATTTTCTCTTTGGGCACAGGATAAGGTGACAATTCGGGAGGATGCACAAAGAATCCTGTCGGCTTGTCAATCGCGAAAAGATGGTCGTCTTGGTAGATTATATTCATATCTGAGCTCACTTCAGGCACAGTTAGCATAAATACCGTGCGAATGCACTCTTGCTTAGTGACTTTTACGCAGATTTGCGCCATCCTACGTGATGCCTTTTTTACGGCCTAACCAAGGAAGTTGATTTGTTTTTAGCCCCGATCAGTTTGCAAAAAATCTCCCTCCTGCGCAATCCAGGCGAAAGTCTTTCTTTAGGAGAGCTCGCGACTTTCGAAGAAGCTCAAGCTTACCTTGAAGAAGATTCCTTCGCCGGTCACGAGTTGTGGACTTCAACCCGCGGCGCTTTGCAATTGCAGATGTTTTTTAAAGAAGGCAAAAATCCTCAAGGATTTTCTGTTAAAATTTCTGAAGCTGATCCGGGGGGGGATTTAAGTTTTCACTGTGAACGTTGCGAAACAACGATGGAAACGGAAAAAACCTGCGTCCATCAGTGGGGCAGCTATATTTTGATGTGGCAGGCGCTCACTTCAGATGTTGCAAGTATGCTAGATACTCGACAAAAAAAGCTGGCTCAGGAACTCGAAGAACCTCTGCACACTAGTCAGGCCCGCGCCTCGCAAGCGCGATTTTCTTTTGCTCAGAATACGGTCCTTGAATCGGTCAGTCTGTTTTTAGAAGACCATCCATTGTTGCAAGGCGAATCGCTGAGCGCTCTGACTGCCAGCGACTTAAGTAAATATAAACTGCAAGAAATGACAAAGGATCTAGAAGTCCCCTCGCCGTTGTTGTGGAATATGCCAGAGGTTTTTCGCAAGAAAGTCACAGCCTATTCGGGTTCGTATTTGCACGAGGTGACCGAGCAAAATCGTTTAACCACGTTGTTGCGCTATAACTTTAGCGATGGCACGCAGGTGTCTGCTAAAGATATATTGCGCCATCCGTTGCAGCGGGCCGTGGAAAAAGACCTGTTACCGCAAGCTAGTTCCCAGACCTCGGCTTTTTCCCATTGGCCCTTAACCCAACAGCGTGAACATTTGTTCTTAAGTCAAAACTTGCGCGAAATCGAAACCATCATGCAGGTCCTTTTAGGCCATGTCGCGACCCAGGCCGGTCAGGGCAAGTTAAAGGTCTTTTTGCAGACTAAAAACAGTCTGCGGCAGGCTTTGCAAATTCATCGTGTTGAATTTGATCCCGGCACGGAATTAAGCTGGCGCGTAGAATTTATCGAAAAGAATGAATTAGAAGCGGAATTCAAATTGATGAGCTCGCGCAAAAAGCCGTTCTTCTTTTTTGAATCCTTTGCCGTTGAACCCAGCGAAGGCATTTTGATCGCGCACCCGTGGTTGCGAGAGTTTCAACAACTGCGTGAACTCTTAACCAAGTCTTCAGATTCCTATCAGGACTTGATCAGTCTTTCTACAGAGGGTCGTCCCACCGTTAATGTGTTTGGCGAAATGGAACTTAAAAGTGCACTGAAGTATTTGCGTACCCGCGCAATTCCGGTGCGGATCATTGGCGATTCAGTCACTTTGGGCCCGGAGCAAAGTCAGACGCAAATTCATTTGGACGAAGCCGGTGGCTTTTACGTTTTGCATGAGGCCCGTATCAATGGGCAAAAAAATCTTGCACGTAAAGGTTGGACACCGCGGTCAGCTTTATTTTTAAAAACTCTTTCTGAAG
>JABWCO010000074.1 GCA_013360185.1 Bdellovibrio sp. | reverse complement strand
AAAGGGGCCGCCTGGCAGAAGCTTCAGCAACAAAAAGGTAAGCGCCGCTAGGACTGCTAGCGACGCTCCAATTTCAAATATTTTTTTAAAACAGATTCTGACGAAACTTTCGCTCAAATGTCATCCCAGTTTTCTTTTCCAACCAGCTCGGTCGACGCCTTTACAGGAACCGCTCCAGCCATATAGGGGAAAAGATCTTTTTTGTTGCCGTACAATTGCGAATAAATAAATGAATTTGAAACAACACGTTTTACGTAGTTACGGGTTTCCAAGAACGGAATATGCTCAATAAACTCGTCTGTTTCAAGATTTCCGAAACTGACTAACCAGTTTTTTACGCGATGTGGTCCCGCATTGTAACCGGCTGCAACCAAAGGAATGGTGTTATCAAACTTATCCATCAGGCGTTTTAAATAGCGTGACCCCATGCGCACCGAAGTTTCCGGTTGCAACAACATGGGTGCTTTAAATTCTTTATCACCTAACAGCGTTGCAAGTTTATGGCCAGTAAAAGGCATGACTTGCATTAAACCTAAGGCACCAACAGGCGAAATAGCATCACGACGATAATTTGTTTCCGCACGCATGATACCCCACACCAGCTCTTCCGGAACCGCGAACTTCTTCGTGTACTTTTCAACTTGTTCGGAATAGGCACGCGGGTACGCGAACTCCCAAAGGTAGCGAATACCTTCAAGACCGTGGGCAGCTCTTTGACCGCTAAAGTTTATTTGCGCGATGTAAGAAGAACGATTGAAATGACCTGCTGTATTGTATTCGCTCATTAGTGTGCGCAAGTATTCACGATTCGACGTTTTACGTTCGATATCGTAAAGATCCCAACGCGCCCATTCGTTTTCGCCTAATATCATCATGTCACGAGCCCGCGCGAAACGTTTCATCAATGCTGGATTTGAAAACACGGTATTTTTATCTGCCGTTTCGTCACTATCAGCCACGTCCACAGACTTAATATCCGGGTTGTCAGCCACGCCCGCCTCGGCCTCTTCGCTATCACCCTTTTCATCATCGGCTGAATATTGCGTCAGAACCAGATTTTCTTCAGACTCGGTTTCATCACCACGATAATCACCTTGCACTGAGGGCATTAAGAACTCTCCCGCAGAAAAACGCGAAATCAATCTTGGATGTGTCGGTAAGGCGCTCTGTACTAGTTTCGTTGATTTGACGTCTTCCATCTTTTTCAAACGTGCTTGGGCGACGATCGAATAATATCCCATCAAAGGGTCTTTCGCTAAGTTTTCCATGATCGGACGAGCCTGGTCGACTTTGCCTTGACGGAACAAGCTCATCGCCATCCAATAACTGATACGGTCTTGCGGAAAAGACTTCCAGGCGCGCTTGTCGACGCGTTTCTGCACACTCATTTTCGCAAAATCTTTATAAGCTCCTTGATAATCACCCTTTAAATATTTAAGCCAAGACAAATGCCACTGAGCATCGCGCTTCAAACCCGAGCGGGGATAAACCTTCATAAATTCCTGGAAGCGACGAGCAGCACCATCGTAATCTTGGAATTGATAACTTAAGAAGGCCGATTGGTATAAGGCCTGACGCCCCGTTTTTGATTTCGGACTCAGCTTATAAGCCGAGTAATACGACCCCACCGCAAGTTGCACTTCACCGGCACGGGCCGCGGCCGAAGCAAACAACACTAAATAATCAAAATTTCTTTTATTCGCTTCATAATAGGGCTTGAGGATCTCAACGGCTTTGTTCACTTCCCCCTCTTGCAAATAGAATTGCGCCTGCAATTTATCTGCAAGGTACTTGTCTGACTTCGTCAGCTTTTCTTTCATCACGTTAATTTCGCCTTGAGCTTTCTGATCAAGCCCCGCGAACAACAAATGTCTGACCCGCGTGCGAAAGCTGTCTGTGGTCACCAAACAATCGCTTGGCTTCCCTTGAAATTCATTCGCCGCAAGATCAACGCTCCAATCTTGTACTTTCGTATATCCCGGATAACGTTCATACAAGGCTTTCAGCCACTTGCACATTTGCTGATGACGGCCCAAACCTTTTTCGGCAACGGCCAAGTTATATATAATATCTGGATAGTCTTCGGTATTGCGTGTGCGTCGTTCCAGTTTCATGAAGTGAGTACTGGCTTGTTTGAAATTCTTTTTTTCTAGGGACAACTGCCCCAAAAGGCTCGACGCCTCGATAGTCATTTTCACATTCGGCGAAAGATCTAAAACCTTTTTAAACTCTATTTCAGCTTGATCCATTTTTTGCGTTTTCATGTACGCTTGTGCTAAATAAAAACGCACGTATTCTTCCAAAGAACTTTTTTCTTTCAAAACACTTTCAAAACCGGAAATGGCTTCTGCGTATTTTTCACCACGGTATTTTTCGAGAGCTCTTTTAAAGCCATCCAGATCATTCTTTGTTTCTTGAGCTCCAACGACGGAACTAAAAACCAAGGAAACAGCTAAGCATTTCAACGCAATTTTCATAATGTACAATCCTTGTAACTCTTATCCAATAATGATACCGAATAATCATGGCGAAATCTAAGACGAAAACGATCTATACCTGTCAAAATTGTGGTGCCCAACGTCCGCGTTGGGAAGGAAAATGCTCTGACTGCGGCGCGTGGAATTCCTTTGTTGAAGAATTGCAGATGGCAGAGCCCAAGACTCGAGGTTGGTCCACTGGCACACCCGAGAAGGGCACCCCTTCGAGCAAACCCGTAACGCTAGACCAAAGCCTTGAAGAGATAAAACTGGATCGTTTCGATACAGGCTACGAGGAACTCAACCGCGTTTTAGGTGGAGGCTTAGCCCGCGGCAGCTTTGTTTTGTTGGGTGGCTCCCCAGGCATTGGCAAATCCACTTTGCTTTTACAAATGGCCGGCGGCTTAGCCAAAAACAAGCACAAGCTGTTATACATTTCTGGCGAAGAAAGTGTTTCGCAAACGGGCTCCCGTGCTCATCGCTTAGGCATTCGCTCCCCATTGATTGAAATCGCCTGTGAAAGCAATTTGCAAACGATCTTAGAGCTTGCACGCCACAAGAAGCCCGAAATTTTGGTCGTTGATTCAATTCAAACTATGTATCTCCCCGATTTGCAATCGGCCCCCGGATCGGTCGCCCAAGTCCGTGAATGCGCGGGACACCTCATGGGTTTAGCCAAACAAGAAAATATCACGGTCATTTTAATTGGCCACGTTACTAAGGATGGCGCCATCGCCGGACCCAAAGTTTTGGAACACATGGTGGACTGCGTGCTCTCGTTTGACGGGGACATTTCCTATAATTTCCGCTTATTGCGTACATTGAAAAACCGCTTCGGCGCCGCGCATGAGCTCGGGGTCTTTCAAATGAATTCCAAAGGCCTCGAAGAGGTCGCCAATCCTTCTGAGTTATTTTTAGAAGAACGCGGCGATCAACTGATTGGCTCCGCTGTTTTTGCCTCGATGGAAGGAACACGCCCCCTGCTGTGCGAGGTGCAAGCGTTGACGTTATCTAGCCCCATGGCCATGCCTCGACGCACGGCTTTGGGTATCGATATCAACCGTTTGCATTTATTAACCGCCGTACTGGATCGACATTTAGATATTCGTTTGGGCACAAACGATATTTTTATTAATGTTGTGGGAGGTCTAAAACTAATGGAGCCCGCCGCTGATCTGGCCGTCGCCGCCGCCATTTTGTCGACACAAAGTCATCGGGAACTTGACGCCAAGACTTGTTATTTTGGCGAAATCGGCCTGACGGGAGAAGTGCGTGGGGTCTCTTTTGTAGAAAACCGTATCCGCGAAGGGGACAAGCTGGGCTTTCAACACTTTATCATTCCCTTTTCTAACAAACGTCACCTAGCCGATTTAAAATTATCTAGTGACAAGAAAATCACTTTCATTCGAAATGTTAAAGAGCTCAGTCGACTGATTTAACGAGGTGACAAATGTCTGACGCATTAAAGGCTATTCAAAAAGAAAAGTACAACCCCGGAGATTACATCTTTTTTGAGGGCGATATCGAAAATCATTTTTATATCGTTGAAACCGGTGTCGTTAATATTTTTACCAAAGATCACACCGGCCAACGCATTCCCATTATAGATATTGTCGATGGCGAATCTTTTGGTGAGTTCGCGATGATTTCCAAAGCCCCCCGTTCAGCCACCGCCCAAGCCGTCACGGATGTAGTCTTAGTCAAAGTTTCCGAAGAAGGATTTAAGCAATTGATGTCAGAGCTGCCCGTCTGGGCGGAATCTATGCTGGCATCCTTTGTCGATCGCCTGCAAAACATGACCGACAAAGTACGCGAGCTTGAGCAGTTTAAAAAAAGATCCTAGCTTCGGTGCTTTAGTCATTCGGCACTTGGCAGGCTCCCGTCGCTGGCAAAGATTCAATCATACGATTGGACCCGAAATTGTCACGACAAACACAGGTACTTGACGGACCAGAGGACGGATCTTGGGAATCATTGCCACCGCTGTAATAGGCCATGCGCTGACAAGTCCAGACACGTTTTGGCGCCCCCGGCTTACAAATGAGCGAGCACATTTCATCGGCGGCAGGAATGCCTGCACCTTTTCTCCAGCAACCCATCCCCGCTGTCGCAAAGCTGACATACGAAGGGTAGTATGAACCATCCCAAATCTGAAGAGTTCTAAAATCACGATCCGTTTCCGTAGTCGAAGTAGTGTAGCCAGCAGGACATCCGCCCACTTCATTAGGGTGCACCGGATACATGCCCGCAGGGCACGTTTGTGTGCGTGTACGCCAGCCCCAGTTCCCAGCTACGTCACAATGTTCGCCCGGAGTCACATAGAACTTCGTCGCAGAACAAGTTCCTGAATTAGCGCCCCCATTTTGGCCTTGGCATGTCCACGTCGACTGAATATAGCCGTTGCTATTAGAGTCTCCTTGCGGGATCACGCTGCCTACAGCACAAGTATTGGCGACAGACCCGCAAATACCATTAACGGCAACCGCGGCAACACTAAACTGGGCACTGCCCGTCTGCACCGTCGTAGAATTGTGCCAGTATCCTTTAAACGTTTTGTTCGCCCACTCAGCACCGAGGCGCAAAGAACCTCTCCACTGCGCCCCATCGAAATACCAATCTGAGTTCGGCATTTTCGTAAAGTTCGCGACACTCACGCAATTATTTGTAGAACCCACAATGTCCATGCACGAGTACCCATTATTGGCACCTACTCCTGTTACACGACCGTATAGCATTTCGCCGACAGAAAATGCAGGTGCCGCAGGTCCATCCGGAGTTTTAGAAAAAATCAACACCACTCCGGCACAGGCTTGCGAGTTGCATGAAACTTGTTGCGTCGTAGGTCCAGAGCAATTGGCGCCGCCGTTGGCAGGGTAAGGATTAGAACATGTGCGCGCTTGAGTTTTAGTTCCTCCACCACAAGTTTTCGAACAAGCACTTTGATCCACCCATGGCGACCAACCACCATTCACGGGTTGAGTTGTCGGACAAGCATGTGTGTTACAAGCTATTTGCTGTGAACTTGGCCCCGTGCAAGCGGCTCCACCATTGGCCGGCGCCGGGTTCGTGCAGGTGCGGGTTTGATTTTGCAAGCCCCCACCACAAGTACGCGAACACAAGCCCTGATTTACCCACGCAGACCAGCCACCATGAGTTGGTGTTGCCGTTGCTGGACAAGTACCACAAGTTTTCGTGATACCATCACCACACACCCGGCAGCTTGCCAAGGGAATATCGATCGGGATATTTTGAGTTGTCGGCACACCCGTAGCCGAGGCCACAACAGCTTTCTTGGTGACCTTTAGTTGGCCGGCACATCCCATCGGCAAATTATCATATTTATATTTAAAACGACGAACACCAGAAGCTTCACTGACAATCTCACTGACTTCGCGAGGCGAGATACCGCAGACCTTCAGTTGACTGCAATCCTGGGCAGCTGTCGGAGACAAAACAAAATTCACCACCGCAGGACCACTGGTGCAAAGAGCACCAACGGGCTTAGTTTGGCGGGTGCCATCAAAACATTCGTATTTATAAGAGTCTTCGAAATTAAGAATAAACTCTAAAGATCCCGACGACTGGCACAGGCCCGGTGCTGCGATTTTGACAGCACTGACTCCTGAAAGATCCGTCGAGGCAGATTCAGCAACGGTAAAAACTTGCGGAGAACAGTTTTGAAAAGCAAGAATGCCGACAACGCACACAAGCACAAACGTCGCCGCTGGCATCACCTTCTTAAGATAAAGCATAAACTTCCCCCTATTCCTAGGGTAACTACAGTCCCCGCTAAGGACAAGTCTATGCCCACCAAATGGGTCGATTTGAGACGCAAATATTTTATAAAGACGATATAAGCCGTGCTAACTAATAGTGGGGTGGTTTTTCACCTGGGCCACGGATGTTGTCACCGTCGCCAAAGCCCTCCAAGCGCTTCGTCAGTGTCGTCAGCATGGTCTCTAACTTGCCGATGGTTTTTTGTTGCTCATAAAGAACTTGGTTGAGTTCTTCTAACAGAAAGTCTTGGTGGGCGATTTTAGTTTCAAGATCGATAAAGCGTTGTTCAGACATGGCGTTTTCATCGCATTTTTGTCGGAACTTGTAAAGATAAAGAAAAGGCTCCCTTTCCGTTGGCGGCAAGAAAGGCGCATTTGCAGTTTATTCAAAGAAAACTTTGCGGATTTTTCTTTAAATTAGAATTGAAAACGAGTTGGATAGATATCCGGAGCCTAGTTTTGTCCAACGACTCTTACGCCGACATCGGAATTTCCGCCCATGGATTTAACACGAAGGTCAATCGCAATCACCCGTTCTCGCAAAGAGGTGTAGGCACTGCGTGGCGGAGCTTAAAAATTTATGAGACACGGCAACTAGGAACAACCTTCTTGCGTGCCCAAATGGAAACAACCACCGCCGACGTCAACCCAATCTTGACCAGGATTGCCTTTATCACAACGGAAGTAGGTTTTTTTACCGGCTGCACAGAAAAAAGAATCTTTCACCCAGCGATGGTAACACTGATTCCCTTGCGCCACCCAACCCTCATCTGTCGGAACTCCACAGCCACAACGGTATTCGACCAACTGATTGCCATTATTAAAATTACCGGAAGAACACGTCGTTGAAGATGGTACCGAGGGTGTGCTGGCAGGCAATGGCACAGAAGGAGCTGACGGAGCAGCCGGAACTGCGGGGACTGCCGGAGCTGCTGGTGGCGTCACTGGAACAACCTGCCCGCGTTGCGCCACATAGTCTTCACAAGAGGCGTAGATCACAGATTTATCTCGAGTCAGGCGAATGTCAGCTAACTGCACCTTCATTTCCGTAGTTCCACGGGCTGTTGAGGGCACAGTGGCAGAACCGAAAGCCGCTTGAGTTTCTAAGCCGGTGTAGTAAGAACCGACTTTCCAATTAGCCAAGTTTTGACCGTACTCTTTAAAGTTTCTATTCGAGCGTGTTCCGTTGTCATCAACGCAGCTAAAATCTCTGGCGAGGGCCTCACATAAATATCGATTCACATCAAACTGTTTTCGCGACAGTGAATCTTGAGAGCCTGAAGCCGCGGCATAGTAGTGGTCACCCGCCAAGGTGTTACTATAGACAATTTCTTGATAGCCGTTATGCGGATAACAACCTCGGTACTCTGAATTAAGACGTCCGCGCGTGTCTGCGTGATGAATTTGAATGAAAAGGGCTGTGCGAGGCAAACGCCCCGTAGGATCTTCATAAGACACGGTGAAGCCTGAAAAATACTGTCCAACAACGGAGCCGTCCCTGTTCGCGCCCGCAACACTTTCAACGGCGCTGGCAGAAACAAGTTTAGATTCTAAAGATAAAGTGATTTTACCATCGAACGTGTTCTTGCGATCTGAACGAACGTCGGCAGAAACAAAGACATTACTTCCACCACCGTGCGCGAGCCAGCCTTGTCTTCCTGTGAGTTCAAATACGAACCCACCATTTTGCGGATGCTTGAACATTTTAATTTCAGATTCTCCGGAAGAAGACTTCATTGTATATTTAGCAGTTCCTAAAACAGAATCCCGGTCATCTCCGACCTTCATATCCGTCGGCATAATATAGCTCTGCTTACGCCATTGAGTCAGGGACCAACCAGAAACTTCATAGGGGCTGAGCTCCATGTGAGGAAGCTCAATCTTTGGCATAAAGTTTTCAATCTTTCCGGCATGGACTTTCAAACGAGGGCTTTGCCAACCTGGATCTGGCAAAAGATCTTCTGAATTTTCTAAAGAGCTCAGCTCTGCAGAACTAAGACCAGCACCCATGTCCCGATTCAAAGCTTCAAACTGTGAGCAGTTTTGGAATGCAAAAAGCTGCAATAGCAGCACGAATCCTAAAAACCAGCGCGACACAATTTTGGACATAGAAGCCCCTTCCCCAAAGAACTTCATAATAGCAGCCATTAAATCGCTGCAAAAGCGATCTGACACATCTGTCGCGAAACGAAACGTATTTTTCAGGAAAATTTCAAAAAGAGTTCTCTTTGTAAGTCCATCATCAGACTGAGCAGTCGATTTTCAAGTAAATGTGTCACGTTTTGAAACTGAACACCACAGACTTGCTTAGTTACTTTTTCACTTTCAGTTCTTTGCACAAAACGAATCTCGACAGAAAATTCAAGCGGTCTTCTTGGCCCCATTCGCAAAGTCCCCTTCAGGACATCTCCGACTTGCACTAGCGGACGATCACCAAAGTATTCCATGCGAAATCCACCCGCACTGACATCCTTTACACGACATTCGATGAAATAATTCGCACCACCGTGCTGACTTAAAATAAATGTGGCATCGTATTTTTCAGGAATTTCTAAACGGGCATTCGCGCGGCGTTGCAGTTGAAATAAATCACCATCGATTTTGATTACGACCCAACCAGACTCGAAATACATTTCTGTCTGTAAAAAATATCTTTCTGACTTAAAAGCAAAGTTAATGACCACTTTCTGAGCGGTATTTATATCTTTTGATTCTGCCGTGTGATGACACAATAAGGCTTCATCTTTTTCGACTTGGACTGCGATAAGATGAAAAATGTCTTCAAGCAAGGCGCCCTTGACCGCGATCTGCCCTTTATCATCAGCCAATTCGCGGAAAAGCATTTTCTTTTCAGAAAGTGCGACTTTTTTAAATATTGTCTGCTCAGCCTTGCTTGAACTCATTACGCTTTCTCCAAAGCCTTTTCCCAACGACTGCGACGATCTTTGCGATCTTTCACTGACATCTTCACTTGGAATTCCTTATTCACTTTCCACACTTTTTGGATTTCCTTGATGTTTTTCCAAAAACCACAGCCAAGCCCCGCCATAAAGGCCGCGCCCAAGGCGGTCGTTTCAAGATTTGTTGGACGAATGACATTCACACCGCAATAGTCCGCCTGCATTTGCATCAGCAAATCATTAGCAGCTGCCCCGCCATCGACACGCACTGACTTTAAATTTTTGCCCAGATCTTTTTGCATCGTCAGCAGGATGTCGACATTTTGCAAAGCCATCGCTTCAAGGGTGGCTCGTGCAATATGCGCTTTTGTTGTTCCGCGCGTAAGACCGCAGATGACGCCCCTTGCTTCCGGTTGCCAATGTGGTGCTCCTAAACCGGTCAGGGCTGGGATGAACTCCACACCTTCGGTGGTCTCTACAGATTTTGCTAGAACTTCGACGTCGGCTGAGTGTTGGAATAATCCCAAACCGTCACGCAACCATTGCACGGCGGCTCCGCAGACGAAGGCGCCCCCTTCAAGGGCATAGGTCATTTCAGCATCTTTGAGCTTCCAAGCGATCGTGGTTAAAAGTTTATTTTTTGATTTCACAGCTTTCTTGCCCGTATTCAAAAGCAAAAAGCTGCCCGTACCAAAAGTACATTTTGAATCGCCCACATCATAACAAGCTTGCCCGAACAAGGCCGACTGCTGATCGCCAATCATACCAGTGATTGGAATACCGTCAGGCATAAAACCTAAACCTGAAGTCGCACCGAAGTCTGCATTGGACGGACAAATTTCTGGCAACAAAGATTCTGTGATGCCAAACAATTTTAAAAGCTCTTCGTCCCACCAACCGTTATGTATATTCATCAGCATGGTGCGCGAAGCATTGCTGACATCTGTCTTATGGGACTTGCCAGCCGTGAGCTTCCACAGAAGAAACGTATCCACTGTGCCAACCTTCAACTGATTTGCCCGAGCTTTTGCCAAAGCGCCTGGTGTGTTTTTTAAAATCCACTGAATTTTTGTAGCTGAAAAATAGGGATCTAAAACCAAACCCGTTTTGGCGGTGATCATTTTTTCTTTTTTTGATTTCTTAAGCTTTTCACAAAGCGCTTGAGTCCGGCGGCATTGCCAAACAATAGCGTTATGAATGGCTTTGCCGGATTTTGCATCCCACACCATCACTGTTTCCCGTTGATTTGTGATGCCGATAGCCCGGATCTGCGATCCTTTGATTCCGGCTTTTTCCAGGGCCAAGCGCATGGATCGTTGCGTTGAGTACCAAATGTCCTCAGGATCGTGCTCCACCCACCCTGGTTTTGGAAAAATCTGCTTGAAAGTTTCGCGCGCTTCGGAGACAAGACCTCCGGCTTGATTGATAATACAAGTCCGAGAGCTGGTTGTCCCTTGGTCGATAGCCATGATAAAAGAAGAAGACATAAACACTCCAAGTTCGAGGGTAGACTTTCTAATCATGAAGAATTTCCTGCAAAAACCCAACGAAAAAATATTTGGTCTTCGCAACTTGGATAGGGACACGCTAATTTTTCGGGTCTTACCGCGCTTTCTGTTAGAAATCCTGCGCAAATACTTCCGCTTAGAGATCGAAGGCGTCGAAAACATTCCTCGACGGGGTGCGGTGGTTATTGCGCCCAACCATTCAGGCTATACCGGCTTTGACGCTTTTCTTTTAGGTCACATCGTGCAAGAAGAAGCTAAACGTGTTCCTCGTGTTTTAACTCATCACTTTTGGTTTTTAACTGAGACAACTGGCATTCCCGCACAAAAAATGGGTTTTACTGAAGCTACCTATGAAAATGGTTTGAACGCTTTAAAAAAAGGCAACGCCATCGTTTTGTTCCCTGAAGGTGAGCAGGGAAATTTCAAACCCACAACAGAGCGTTACCAATTGCAAGAGTTTAAACGGGGCTTCGTGCGCATGGCTTTAGAGGCCCAGTGCCCCATCGTTCCTGTAGTCATTTTGGGCGCGGAAGAAACACACATCAACTTAAAGAAATTAAAATTTACCAAGTTCCTCAAAGGCTCTGTCATTCCCTTGCCGCTGAACATAATTCCCTTGCCTGCCAAGTGGCGAATACGTTTTTTAGAACCGATCTATTTGCCTTATAAATCCTCTGCCGTGGAGGACTCTGAGCTGATGCATGAAATCGCGCAAGACATTCAAGAGAAGATGCAAGAAGCCATCGAAGCAGAGATAATAAAACGTGGGAATCCGTTTCTATAAGAACATCCGATTTTTTGAATTTATTCATCCGACAGTCCGAAAGGACGCAGGCTTGCTCTAAGTAAATTAGAAATAACGTTGATATACATCTTGCAGAAAAACAAAAGCGGTCCTGAACGACCGCTTTCTTATGGACGAGAGACCCTCTAACCAAGGAGGCTCTCTATGAAAAGTACACCCTCACAAGGTACTTTTCGGAAGTTGACCAAATTTCTTAAGCTCATTTTGTTGATTATCTTTTTGCTAATCACATCATGTAGTTAGGACGACAGACTATCCATAGAGCTTAAGACACAAAGTTATAAGCCACGCTCGTGGGCGAGCTGGGCTTAAAACTCAGGGAATCAATCATGGACGAGGCGGTCGTTCGGGACCACCTCGTTTTTTCTAAACCTTGCTTCTTAGATCCTCAATTTCTTCAAGAATCTTCGGCACAGAGGTGAGCACTTCACAACCTTGTTCCGTGACCAAAACATCATCTTCGATGCGTACACCGATTCCGTTTTCATACAGTGCAGGCTCCACAGTGAAGGTCATGCCAACTTCCAACCTAATTTCATTTCCAGAGTCATCCAGGTACGCGCATGGATCATGCACATCGCGACCAATCCAGTGCGAAGTGGAGTGTGGCATCAGTGCTTTAATTTTATCTAAAGAGACTTCCTTCGCATAGCCACTTTTAACGAGGGATTCCTGCAAAACACTTTGCGCCAAAGAATGCAATCCCTGTAAGGTTGCTCCCACGCGAACATTTTTTATCACTTCCATCTGAGCAGCCAAAACAGCATTATAAAAAATCTTGTGTGCGTCAGAATATTTTCGATTTGCTGACAAGGAACGTGTTATATCAGCACAATACCCCTGCCACTCCCCGCCCGCATCAATAAGCACCATATCACCATCTTTGATGATTTTTTCTGTGGCCCGAGCGTGCAACAAAGCACTGCGTTCGCCCGTTCCAACGATGGTTTCATAAGCGGTCCACTGCATTCCTTCGAGCATAAATTGAGCTTCAATCCAGTTGGCAATATCAAGTTCACTTTTGCCGACCAGCTTTTCTTGCATAAGTTTTGTGTGCACCCGCGAAGATCTTTGCGCGGCTTCTTTCATCAGCTCAATTTCCACTGCGTCTTTCTTAATACGCAAAGCCCCAACAAGAGTTCGAGAATCACACATTTCTAAAACTTTGCCCGTTGTGCGACGTCGGTGGCGCTGTTCAAAGGCCAACATTTTTAACAAAAAGGTGTCGATGCTTTCCGAACGCCCCATCGCAAAGGCCACGCGGTCAAAATCGTTAAGGTGCGATTGGAAAATTTCTTCCAATTTTTCTAATCCCACAATCTGCAACCCTTGCAGACCCGCGTGTCCTTTCAAAGAGCTATTATCATCCCATAAAGCAGCTTCAGAGCTCACGGTCTTTGTAAGAAGGTACGAAATGCCTTTGACGACAACCAAGAGCGCCTCTGGAACATCTAAACCCGTCAAATAGGCAAAGTCTGAAGCGACCTTGAAGCGATGAGCAACGGAGTGCGAGCGCATCTTGTCTGCACCAGAAGAAACCAAGAACAGAGTTCTTGAGAATTTATTACTTAAGTCTTGTCTACGTTTTTGATAATTTTGTGTTTCCATGTTTAAAGTCTACCAATGAGGAATTTTAATAAGGTATAATTTCTTTAAAGTTCCTCATTAGGGTACTTTTTAGCGACCATAAGGAGACAGCCGTGGAACACTCCCTTTACCTCAATGCGATCAAGAAAGCTCTAAAAAGCCGGGGGCTTAGTTATGCGGAATTGGCAAAGGACCTGCGCATGACCGAATCGGGTGTTAAAAAAATGCTGACGGCGAAAGACATTTCCTTCCGTCGCATACTGCAGATCTGTGAGGTCTTAGATATTTTGCCAGGCCAACTATTTTCTTCGTCAGAAAAGTCGCGCATTAAAGAGGTGGAGCTTAGTAACACTCAGCAAGAGGCTTTGATTAAAAACCGTACGTTGCTGGCAGTGTATTGGCGCTTTGTCGTGGAAAAGTATTCTTTAGACGAGATCTCTAAAATGCAAAACTTAACCAAGGCCGAAGCCAAAAAGCTAATGGATCGTCTGGTGACTTTAGATTTGCTTGTACAAAGTCGCGGTCAGTACCGTGCAAGGCACTCTGGCAAATTCAAATGGTCCGACAGTTCAAAGCTGGCAAAACACTTAAATCAAGAATGGTCGGAGCTGACTTTACAGCGTTCGCTCAAGAACAGTGCTGCCACTCACCGCTTGGTGGGCATGAAACTGTCAAATCCTTCCTATCAGCGCTGTATAGAAAAAATCCAAAACGCGTTGGATGAAGCTGTGCAAGAATCAGAACGCGAAGAACTGACGCTCGCAAAAAGTGAACTGCATCACTACAGCCTTTTATTGGCTGGCGTTCCCCAGGGAGTCTTTGATCCGGAAGTTTAAAAAATTATTTAAAGAACTCGGTTTTAAACGGCTCTGCATTCATGCCGAGCTTAAAGACGTTAAAGCCTGTTTGATCTTGCGCTAAGATTCCGCCCAGATCAAAACTTTCAATGCCTTGCTTTTTTAGGATTTCGATCACCTTCCAGATCAGCAAGTAATGCGCTTGCGCCACTCGGCCCTCGGGTGAATTCCAGCTGACTCGATACGAAGCGGAAGTTCCATGCTTCATCACCATCACACCAGCCACGGGAACTTTATCAAGACGTGCCCATAAGATGATGGCATCCTTAAAGGGCAAAGCATTTTCGATTTCATGTTTAAAAAAGGCCCCATCAGGTCCTTCAAACTTTTTGTTCGCCTTAAAAAGATCATAGTTCTTGATGAACAAATCAAGATAGCGACCTTCCATGTCGGCAAAAATCTCTAGGCCACTGCGCTCCGCTTTGTTTAAGTGACCGCGCCACTTACGATCAAGGCCTTTACGTAAAGTCTCTAAAGAAGGCTTTAGATCCAACCACAATGTTTCAAAACTTTGCTGTGATTTTTTAAAGCCATGTTCAACTTCCAAAGCGGTCGCCTGCTCGCCCGCCCACTCTGGCATCCAACGAAAGCGGCGAAATATACTTTTCGGATAGGTTTTCTTTAAAGCGGCGACAAAGGCGTCGTGGTTTTCTTGAGTCTCTTGCCCCTTAAACCACACCGGCCCCCGATTGATCATGACTGATTGAAAGGGTCCAAGCTTACTCACTTGAATGGCGACAAGGCCAATGACTTCAGCACCGCGATCAATCGTCACAAACTGTGTGCTTTGCTTACCCACTTTTGCTACGGCGATTGCGTATTGAAAGGTCTGTGTCCACGGCGTTTTTTCGGTGCGATTTAAAAAAGATCGCCACTCTCCCACCGTGCGCAGAGAAAAGTTTAAAGTCAGTTCGGGTTTGGTATTATTTTGCTGTGTTAGCACATAGATATGGTCTCAAATCAGCGGAGGAAATCATAGACAGACTAGATCCCCCACCCCCAAAGTCGAGCCAGCACAAACACCAAGACCCGCAAAAATTCGCCAGAGTGGAATTATCTTTTATCAGGTACGTCGCTGCCAATGGTGGTTAAAATGGAATGCCATTTTGAAACTAAGATGCCGGGATTGTCAGCGTTACGACTGACAAGTTGGCTGACTAAAACCGCAGAGATGGTCACGGCGATGACGAGAAGTAACACGTACTCCACGACGATCTGACCTTTGTTTTGACCATTCTTATTCATGAATAAAGACTATCACAACTCGGCAGGCGCCGTCGATGCAGGGATGAAAGCTGGACGCCAGTTTTCCATTGTGAGACGTAAAGTCTCGACCAAAAGATCTAGGTTTTCGTCTTCGATCGGACCGCGCAGACCAATCACCATGTCATCTTGCCACTTTTCAACAACCAGTGGACCTGGACCAGGACCGGCGTTTTCGAATGAAAGTTGGAAGGAATCGTTGGTTGGGTAAATCATCACTAAGATGTTCGCGCCAGAAGCTTTGGAAACTTCTTTGGCTTTTGCCATCTCGGCCGCGAGCTTCTGCTGTGTCAGAAAGTAGATTTTTAAAGCTAAAGCCTCATGAAACTGTGCAAAGTAAATACGTACAGGACCATCAAAGATGGCACTGTTAAATGCAGGATTGAAATACTTCGACTGCATCAAAGTAGTATACGATGACCTCATGTTGCTTCCCCCCATAAACTGAGACTAGAAAGAAACAGGGGGATAATTCAAATCAATTTTTAAGAATCTTAAATTTTGTGATGCAATGGGTTATTTGAGACTGTCGAAAATCTTGCGTCCTCGAGAGAAAACCAGCTTCTTTTCTGTCTTACCGACATTATAGAACAAAGTTCTCCAATCACTTTCGATGCACATAATATCAGCAGACTTACCAAACTCCAACGAGCCGACTTCTTTGTGCAGCTTCAACGCGTGTGCAGCTCCGACTGTGTAAGCAGCAATGACTTCTGGCAAACTCATCTTCATTTCTAAACGCGCCAGCAGTCCGACTAAATTCACATCTTGCGTGGGCGAACTGCCCGGGTTGAAATCCGTCGCCAGAGCCACGCGCGAGCCCGCATCGATCATCTGCCGAGCTGGAGGATACTTACACTTCATGTACAAATCGGCCGCCGGCAACAACATGCAGGTTGTTTCTGAGTTAGCAAGTTTACGAATTTCAGAATCCGTGACTTGCAACAAATGATCACCCGACAAAGCTCCGATTCTGACCGCCACATCACTGCCACCACTTAAAGACAATTGGTCAGCATGCACCAACACCTCAAAGCCCATGGCTTGCGCTTGGCGCAGGTATTTTTCCGACGCTTCCGGAGGAAAAAAGCCCTTTTCAATAAATACATCAACACGTGTTGCGAGCTTTTTCTTCTTAATCACCGGCAAAACATCACTGGCTAAAAAATCCAAATAGGCTTCGTAAGTTTTAAATTCAGGAGGCAAAGCGTGAGCACCTAAAAAGGTATTAAGCGTGCGTGGGCCCGTCACCTTTTGCGCCGCCTGCAACATCTTCACTTCATCTTTAAGGCTTAAGCCATAACCGGATTTAACTTCTAAAGTTGTTACACCTTGGGCGACGAAATTATCGGCACGTTCTTGAGCTGATTTCGCTAAATCCGCCAAAGAAGCCTTACGAGTATTACGCATGGTCGACAAAATCCCGCCACCACGTGCCGCGATTTCTTGATAGCTGACACCTTGATTGCGCATTTCAAATTCCGCCGCGCGATCTCCGGCAAAAACAAGATGGGTGTGGCTTTCAACCAATCCAGGCAAAACCGTTTTGCCCTTCATATTGATTTCGCGCAAAGTTTTTTTCTTGGCCAATTCGCGCGGCAGTTTTTTCGTCGGCCCTACCCACGCGATTTTATCTTTTTCAATTAAGAGCGACTGATCGGAGTGGACTCCCAAATCTTCTTCTTTGACATGACGACCGCCCTTGGCCGCCGCCCCTTGCAAAGTTAAAAGAGTTGAAATGTTTTTTAGAAGCACACTCATCACAATTTCCTATTTCGCTTTTCCTTGATTTGCCACGGCATCGATCGCCGCTTTGACTTCCTCAGGATCGCCGATGAATTCTTTTTTGATCACTTTAAAGTTTGCGTCCAACTCGTACATGTACGGGATGCCCGTTGGCACGTTCACAGCCATGATTTCATCGGGAGTCATGTTTTCTAAGTGCTGAATCAAAGCGCGCAAAGAATTGCCGTGAGCCACGATCAAAACTTTTTTGCCCGACTTAATTTGGGGTGCAATTGTTTCGTTCCACAAAGGAAGAAAGCGCGCGACCGTGTCTTTCAAAGACTCTTGGCTAGGTAAAAGCTCAGGCTTCACATTCGCATAACGTGGATCGTGGGTTGGATGGCGAGAATCACTCTTATCCATTGCTGGGGGAGGAGTGTCGTAGCTGCGTCTCCAGATCTTCACTTGGTCTTCACCATGACGGGCCGCAGTCTCTGCCTTATTCAGGCCTTGCAGTGCTCCATAATGACGTTCGTTCAAACGCCAGTCTTTGTGCACTGGAAGCCACACTTGATCGACCTCATCCAAAACAAAATTCAGAGTTTTAATCGCTCTTTTGAGCATGCTTGTATAAGCAACATCAAAGCTAAAGCCTTTGTCTTTAAGAGCTTTACCGCCTTTTAGAGCTTCGGCTCGACCTTTTTCTGAGAGATCTACGTCCTGCCAACCGGTAAAACGATTCTCTTGATTCCAAACGCTCTCACCGTGTCTGATTAACACCACCTGCTCTTGGCCTTGCGGATGGCGTCCCTGGTCTCCTTGAGCCCCGCGTCCTTTATGACGATAAGTATGTCCTCCGGCTCTATGACGTCCGGGTTCTTCATCCTCGAGAGGTTGTACC
>JABWCO010000209.1 GCA_013360185.1 Bdellovibrio sp. | reverse complement strand
CATTTTAATTTTTCCTTATCAAATTTGTGTGCATGAGAATAGAGTAATTTCTCATGACTATTTAAACTCTAATACTTGCGTTTATCATCGCGTGGGTCGCGGGACTTTCGCTCTGATCGCCCCTTCATCAACCAGTGTTATTTCCTTTGCAGTCTACCTCTTGTCGGGCGCTGAAACTCTTGCGCGTTCATCGGCCCACAAGTTGCGAGCTACGAAGAATGTCTAGCGAAATGATATTGGATGCGGACTCGCATGTTCGGTGGTGTGGGAGGGGCGGGAGAGAAGCCCGCCCCGACCCGCTTTGAAAAGATAGTTTGCAGTTACCACGATTTTTTCTCGAACTCAAGTACAGTCTTTATTTCTTTCGCGATCCTATTTTTTCTTTTTTGACGCTTTATATTTTTCACCAGCTTTTATTTTCACGTCGCTTTATCGTTTGGTGCTTCACGAAATTTTATTTTTGCGAATTACTTTTTTTTCACGATACTTTTTTCTATGGCTTTTAAAATGGGGGTGAAAATCGTTGGGACTATTACCGTCGTTATGTTTTTACCGCGATGCCATCTTTCGGCACTTCAGGATAGTTCAATTTCTACTGAGATGCCTTTTTCTGCGCCTGCTTATCAAAAAAACGGGTGATGGCATAAGCAACTAAGGTCCAGAACAATACGATGATGACATAGCCAAAGGGACCAGGAAGAGCACCAAATTCTTCTGCACGAAACACGCCAAGCATGGCTAAAGGTAAACCTGGAATATTTATCCAAAAAAGAATAGCAAGAAAGGCAAGAGATGACGCGACTCCTGAAACATAGGGAATTTGCAAGCGGCCAAGCAGCACCAAACCCAGGGGCCAGATGTTAAGAAAAATAAACCAGAACAAAAATTTTTTACTGCGAAGTGATTTAAGATAATCCAATCTCATTTTGGGATTACCTCCTAATGCTTCACCCAAATGCCAAAGATTACCAACTATTATGGATGCTAGTACAATAAATAATAGTATTGGTAGCAAACCGATGTCCATTTGTTCATTGATGAGTGCCAAAAGTACAAGCAAAGCACCAATTGATATGATACTTCCTATAATGACTTTCGTACTTATCACCAGCAATGGTCGAGACGGAAGTTTTTCACCTCTCGCTGCCAAAACCCTTTGAATTGCTTCAATTATTTCCTCTGACCAGTGTTCTTTAATAGCTTCCTTCCAAGTTTCAAACAATTCTTCAGTTGTTTTACGCTCCATATTCTGTCTAATGCTTTCTACCAGAACTTCATTCATCGGTAAACCCTTCTTTCATGCTTGTCATGCAAGAGTCAAGCACATATCCTTTTCGTATGTTCGAGCATCTATCCTTGCACGAGGCGCTAGCGAGCCGGCTGTGCGGCGCTGGCGCGCTCAGCGACATCCACAGCCGAAACCAAAAACCTTTGAACTTTGCACGATTTGAATTTCATCCCGGCGCGGCAGCGTCCGACACCAGCCGCTTGTTAGCACAGTTGAGTTTTCTGGTGCTTCAGCCGGCCAGCGTTCGACTGAGACTTCGGCGTGAGCTCAGTCGAACGCTCACGCCGAAGTCGGCAAACAGGACGTTCTGCCGAATTCGACAGGACGTTTCTTTAAGCACTCTCGCCAACTTGCCTTCTTCGCACGCCTCGCCCGCCAGGGCAAGTTGGCGAGGGTGCCACCTTATCCGTCAAAGGTTTGCCCGCGCAGCGGGGAAACCGGAAGGCCGCCGAGCCAGCGCCAAGAACTTTCTTTGCGGATTAAACAGCCGTCAGCAAAACTCAGCGTTTAATATTTCAAATAAACACGAGCTGCTTCACGAAACCATCGTACTTGGTGACTTCGTTACTGCCTTCACGCCTCCTGCCCAGCATTAAGTTCTGATCGTCAAGTTCGTGCACGCATTTTTCTCGCGCAGCCAGGACGGCGGGGGAGGCGCGAGCAGGACGCGTCGTTGTGCGCTAACAGCCTTCAAGCTTGATCATGAATCCATCGTTTACCATCGACATCCCATTTTTTTTTGCACAATCTAACACCGCGGTTCACCGGCGGCTGCGCAGACAGGCATCAAACGAAGTCGATCTGCTCGCACCCTGTACAAAAGAAATTCGTGGCACCGGCGCAGCCGTCCGGTGCAACCGCACAGTTAGACCTAAAGTGTGTCCACTATTTAGGAATCTGTGAAATGGTATGAGTATAAGATTCAGTAATCGTTGAATGAAATTTCATACGAGATCATCAGTACCAATGTCAAACTTTCTTCCCCGTTTTTCAATCCTTTCTTCGAGAGATCCAAACCTGATTAGACGTTTTTCAAGGCGCATCGCCTCGGCTTCATGTGTAGCCTCATCCATTACCATACGAATGCGTAAAAACTCGTCTAGCAGTCCATACTCCTTTTCCGTTACAACAGATAGAATATTTTGTTCAATCAGCCATTCGAGAGATTTTTCTGTAACAACTTCCTTTGCTTTTCTTCTGCTGATTCTGGTTGGGAATTTTGGCGATGCCATATCTAGGAGGCTTTTTAAGGCATCCATCTTGTTGTGCAGCTCAAGCATATGAATCGTAGAATTGTAAACACGTGCACGATCTTCATAACATATTTTGCTAAGCGAATTTAACAGATCTTTGGCATCAATAATTCCATCTGGATTATCATCCTCATTCTCAACAATATGCGCGCCAAGTAATTGAAGAAGATGTGGATGCCCACCCGAGAGGTTTACGATTCGGGTAATAATCTTAGGCTGTATGTGCAATCTAATTCGATTACCCTCTGCATGCCGAACAACTTGTACAAGTTTAGCTTCAACTAATTCAGTAGCTTCAGTTGTAGACATAGGTAATAGAGTTACCGTTTTATAGAAAAATCTGTTTACTCCTGCATCTTCCTTTAACATTTCTTGAAAAAATGGGCTAACACCGGCTAAAATGAATCTGACATTCTTGACACCGTTCTGTTGGCTATGCGTCGTAATGCTTCTTACCAATCTTGCGATGGGGATAGGGCATTTGTCGGCCTCATCAATTGCCAATAAAAGAAACTCTCTATCTACGAGGATCATTTTAATGTATTCTTGCTCGACAATTCTTTTCAAAGCAGCAAGATGGCGGCCGGCTTTAAAATAGCTACAAATCTCGATCGATTCAATTTCTAAAATTGACCCCAGTTTGAAGAGAATCTTGTTTTGCTTTTCATCAATTTCCGAAAAAGATTCCAAAACAAGTCGTGCCGCATCGTCAACCGTCAGTATATCTCTGTCTCCCACGGCGACGACGGATTGAGAAGAGTGGGTCGAGTCAAAACCCTCCATGAGAAGTCGAATTCTTGCCAGTAGGGATGATTTTCCAATACCCATTGCACCTTGTATTGCTACTGATCCTTGAGTAAGAGATCTTTCTAACAAACGTAACTCTTGTGTTCTTCCAAAAAAATCCGCTGGTAGGCCAGCAATTTCAGACGGTGTAAACGGATTAAGTAGCATTCGGATTCTCCCCTGATGCACTCGTTTCATTTTCAAACAGGTCTAACGA
>JABWCO010000073.1 GCA_013360185.1 Bdellovibrio sp. | reverse complement strand
AAGTCTGATTAAAGTTATCCTAAGGAAAAAAAGCACGGACAAAATTGGTGGGGCCAGCAAGACTCGAACTTGCAACCGACCGGTTCGAAGCCGGGCATTCTATCCATTGAACTATGGCCCCACACGAATACTAATACGAAAAAAATATACCTATGAACTTAGTCTTTTACAACAAGATGATTCTTAAGTTCGTTTTGTCGCGGGGAAGTGATGGGAAAGTGCGTCTTAAGATGGGCGCCGCAATTTTCAATCGCTTGCACAAAGCCATGCCCCCAATGCCCCTTATGAAGGGCTTCCCCTAAAGACGTCAAAACGGTGTCCCAGGTGTCCGGCGGCAGTAGCTTTGCAATGCCTTCATCAGCCAAGACAACGGCCTTCTTTTCCATCACAGAGACAAAAATCAATACGCCCGTTCCACCTTCTGTGCGATGGATACGATTGGTGTAAAATTCCAAGTGCGCGCGTTGATGAACCTGATTCATCTCATCCCGCTCTGGCACAAAAATCTTTTGAATCCATAACGACTTGGCAAAAAAGTGCGATAAATAATAAATAACCACAAGCACAAACGGCCACAGGTACACCCACGGGGTGATCCATAACCAATCACTAAAGGGCAATTCAGCGATCACCAAAAGCAATGTCAGCAACAAGGTCAGCGTTAAAGGCACGTGCCCGACATTCGAAGATCTTTTGACGATCACAGGAACAATTTCACCACAGGTAGACTCTTCAACCCGTGCGATCGTCTCTTCGATTTTGTTAAGCTCATCTTCGGAAAGATATTTTTGAACCCATGATTTCTGCATTTGCAACCTTCCCGTTACCAATTTCCCGAAGCGCCGCCGCCCGAAAAACCACCGCCGCCGCCAGACCAACCGCCGCCGCTTCCGCCGCCGGAACCCCAGCCGCCACCGCCCAGTCCGCCGCCACCCCAGCCGCCGCGCATATGACTGCCCCGACCACCGCCGAAGCGACCGAGAACGGAAATTATAATCAACAAAAGAATGATGACTCCGACGGGTATGTTGCCACCAGAAGAAGACTCTTCGAGCTTATTTTCGTCGGCAAATTCTTTATCCGCCAACCGTAAAATTTCATGCACGCCAATGACCACGCCGGCAGAAAATCTTTTAGAGCGAAATAATGGAATGACCTGATCGCTGATGATACGTTTGGCCGTAATATCGGGAATCGCGCCTTCAAGCCCTTGGCCGACTTCGATGCGCAGAGCCCGCTCTTGCGCACCGATCAAAAATAAAACGCCGTTGTCTTTTTTTTCATCGCCCAGTTTCAATTTTTCAGCAATGGCAATGGACGCCTGTTCGATGGGCAAACCTTGCAAATCCGCCAAGATCATCACTTGCACTTGTGCTTTGCCACGACGATTGAAATCGTACAGAAGCTGCATCAGCTCTTGACGATCTGAGCGCGTCAAATACCCAACTTCATCAATGACCGGCCCAGACAAGGCTGGGACCTTAAATTCCGCTTGGGCTAAAAAACCCATGCTGCTGATAAAAATAAAAAGAAAAGCCGTTAATGAACGCATTCTAGACAGCTAAATTAAAATTTAACGTCAGGAGCTTTTTCAGCCTGCGCTTTTTCGTCTGGAGTCATATCCCACTGAGGCATCTTTTCAAAGTGATACATCAATGAATTCGTCCAGCTCGTTGGCGGAACAGTGACTAAATTATTAAATTGCTGAATCGACTCGATATAGCGTTGACGAGCAATCGCAATGCGGTTTTCTGTACCCTCTAACTGCGCTTGCAAATCACGGAAGTTTTGATCGGCCTTCAAATCTGGATATTTTTCTGTCACTACCATCAAGCGCCCCAAAGCTTGGGACAAGCCAGATTGGGCTTGTTGAAACTTCGCCAACTGTTCTGGCGAAACTTTAGACGGATCAATCTGGGTTGAAGTCGCCTTAGCACGTGCTTCTGTCACTGCCGTTAAAGTTTCCTGCTCGTGTTTGGCGTAACCTTTTACCACATTGACCAAGTTCGGAATTAAATCAGCTCGACGTTTGTACTGGTTGTTCACCTCTGCCAAAGCGGCTTCCGTCCCATTTTTACCTTGAGGTAAAGACTGAATTCCGCAACCTGTTAAAAAAGGAACTGCAAAGAGAGCTACTAAAATTAGCTTTTTCAAAAAAACCTCCAAATACCCCGCACGGGGTCCAGCTCTTATTTCTAACGAATATCCCGATGACCCTCAATGAAAACCGGACTATATTGGTTGGATGACACGTCTGATTAAACTTCGCTACACCGAATCAGCCGGGTGCATCTTCGTTGACAAGATCGCCGGGCTTAATACGCACTCTCCAGAGTTCGGAAAGCGTGGCTGCGTTGAGATTTATGAAGAGGAGTTAGATCGCAAACTTTATGTCGTGCATCGTTTGGATAAGGCCACTTCCGGAGCTTTGGTTTTTGCCACCTCGTCAGAATTGGCCGCGCAAATTTCACAGCTTTTCGAACAACACAAGGTCGCCAAAAAATACTTATTCTTAACAGACAAAAAGTCGCCGCAAAAAGAATTTACTTACGAATCGTTCATTCACAAAGAAAAAAACGCCTTTGTCAGTCTGACCTCGCAAGAACCTAACTCGAAAACCACCTTCAAATGGCTGCGCACCTTGGGGCCACACGAATTGTGGGAAGCCATTCCTCACTCTGGCAAGCCTCATCAGATTCGCCTGCATGCTGAGGCCAATGGCATCGCGATCTTAGGTGATAGTGATCATGGCGGGACTGCGTATTTCCGATTGTGCCTGCACTCGCTGTCTTTAAACTTCGAGTTGCACGGAAAGAAGATTCACTTCCATACCGACTTGCCCGTCTGGGCTGAAGAAACCGCGCCAACGGAAACCGAAGATCTGATTTTAGCCGAAGCCTTGCAACGGCGCGAACGCATGTTTAAGTTTTCAGAAATTAAAGACGAATCTTTGCGCTTAAGTCATCGCGAACTCGACACGTATCGCATCGATCAGTATGCCGATCATTTGTGGGTTTATTGGTACAAAGAATCCGATCCCACGGTGCAAGACCTTTTGCGTTTTGAAAAGTTATCAAAACGACATGGTAAAAAAATTCTGATTCGCAAAATGTTGAACCGCGGCGAAGATCCCAACGCAGAAATACTGTGGAAGATCGGCAATACGGCGACACGCTGGAACGCCAAAGAAAATGGCATCTGGTACGAACTCCGTACCGACTCCGGCCTTTCCCCGGGGGTTTTCTTAGATCAACGTGAAAACCGCCTGTGGGTGCAAAACCACGCTGAAGATCGGCGCGTGCTTAATCTTTTTTCCTACACCAGTGGTTTTAGTGTCGTGGCCGCAAAGGCCGGTGCCCAGGAAGTTTGCACCGTGGATGTTTCACAAAACTTTATTGAATGGAGCAAACGCAACTTCGAGATCAATCAACTCAATCCCGAAGACGAAAAATACGAATTCTTTGTGCAGGACTGTTTATTGTTCTTAAAAGGCACGATCCGACGCAAGCGTAAGTTTGGCCTCATCATCTGCGATCCACCGTCATTTGGGCGTTCAAAAAGTGGAACCTTTTCGATCAGTAAAAACTTTGATGAGCTGCTTATTAGTTGCATGTATTGCCTAGAAAAAAATGGCTTATTGCTGTTCTGTACAAACTATGAAAAATGGACCACCGGTGATCTGCATTTACGCCTGACTAAGTTAAAAAAAGATTTTTCTTTTAAGATTTTACCGGCGCCCACTCAAGGTTTAGACTTTGAGCTCCCAGATCAGGAGCCCCTGATGAAATCAATCATTCTGAGAAAGAATTAGTCGCCCTCTCTTAAGTTGCGCATTCGACCACAGCGGAGCAGCCTTTAAGGATAGAAGTCGTATTTTACGTGAACTCTTTTTTCACCCTGCAAACCCATTTTAGTTCCGGTTGCATAAGGTGGAACCGTGCGCGATATCTTCTTTTTACCTTTAGGAAACGCCACCTCATCGACAGAGCAGTCAAAGCGTTTGTCGTTGCACAGCTTGGTGAAAGACTTCTTTTCACCTTTGATCACATAGGCCTCCATCGCTTTAGTCATCTTATCAAGCGCTTGCAAATCTTTACTGTCGACGACAATGCCTGTGGACTTTGGAGGGACCGGAGTCGCCGTTGCTTTGACCGGAAATGCCTGTTCTTCCAACGAAGTCATGTCTGACGATCTTTTATGAGCACAAGACGAAAGAAGAACTGCCGCCAGCAATGCACTAAATATAAATTTCATCGTGACACCCACTCTGACCACAATTTGTTTTCACCGCGCGGATGCTCCTTGGCATAGTTGTAAAACTCCGCAACAAAGGCCGCACGTTCTTTTTGATAAAGATGTTTCCAATCCGTGGGCTCCCCGACCGTAAGCACATCATAGTCCTCGCTCAATTTCGTATTTCGATCCACGATGGTCTGAAAAGAATCCACACGGGCGTTCACTAACATATCATAAAGAACCATAAACGTCGTCGTACGACCTTTGCCGGCGCGGCAGTGGAAGTGCACCCAGGCGCGCTCGGGCAAAGCCCTAACAGCTTCAATGAATAAATCCACTTCAGAGTCTGTCGGACGCACGTGATCAGTCACAGTCAGCCGCACATACTGATGCCCACTACTGCGCACCATACTTTCTTCAGTTTCAATGCTCTTGATTTTCACGCCGCCAATACTTTCACCCACACGCAGATCGCCTAGCTGACGACGTTCTCTTCGCACGGCTTCTTCGTGATTAAGGCCCGCATTGGCCCAATCTCTGTCGGCTTGCCAAGTGACTGGGATGTCGTTAATCAAGCCATGGGATTCCTGGCGCAGATCAAAGACAAACAACGCGCTCTTTTCCTTTTTTACTGGCTTTGCTATTTGCTTCATCGCCTTAGGATCTGGCGTCGCGCTGCCAGACATTCTTAAGGCTTCGGATTTTCTGTAATTTACCGCCTTTGGTCCTGCATACTTTTTATCGAAAACCAACACCACAGGTTCTGTCGGCTGAGGCTTGGTCATAAAAAATGATGACGAGATTCCCGGAGACAGTGCACTTGACCCACCCGAGATGCCTTTTTCAGCACAGCCGGCGGCCACAGCCCCAGTAAGAATAATCCACGCTGCTTTGTTCATAAGTTGCTCCTATATCAAAAGCCTAGAGGAATTTTCCTGCAACGACAAGAATTCAATCTGGACTCGAAGAGACCGGCTTTCGTCTTTATGCTTAGGTGATATGAAGACCTTCAGATACCTGCTCGTTGCCGTCGTGTTTAGCCTTTGCCCTCTAGTGAACGCCTCCAGTGAACTTGATCTGCTGCTGCGCTGTCATGAAGCCTTGGTGGACAAGGTCGATGCTCAGACACAAAAACTTTCAGACCAACCCACGCCTTTTGCCCTGGTCTCAGGAAAAAAAGTATTCTTCTATACCCACGATTCCGGCGCCATTTTGGAAAAAGACTTCGCAGGGAAAACTTTGACGGTGCAGTTAACGGAGCAAAACAAACCCTTTTTCCGCACTCTCTCTTTTAAAGGCAACGGCGAGCTGGCCAGTATTTCTTTTCAAGAACCTTCCCTGGAACAGAAAAAACAAAGTGTGATCGCAAAAGACCGAATGGACCCCGGAACATTAGAAGTTCTAAAGAAAGAACTGATCCGACAAGTCGGCAGTGCCAGTGCGCAATACCAGAACAGATACGATGCGGAAGGAACTTTGGCCGCTTTAAGCATTTGTGCCGCAATCCCTTCGCCAGAAATGCACAAGGCCGTAAAAAAACAGAGCGAATATTTTAACAGATTTAAAAAGCGCAGCGACGCAAAAAAGTCTTACGGCAAAGATCCCGCGACCCAGCGCTAGTTATTCATAAACTGATCCACAAGAGTGGTGGCAAGCCTCAAGGGTGGTTTAACGGGAATAACGGATCATAGATCAGTTTTAACTGCTTAAAAGTCCGCGCGAAAACATTTCTTCTAAATACTGAACAGCAGAATCTTGAGTGCGCATATAATAATGCGCGCGCAAAATGCCTTGTTCTTGTTCATTCAGGGAGGCATTGCTGCCGCGTTTTTTTAGACGATCTTGCGAAATATGATAGAGACTTAAAGCCCCGGCCACAGAGATGTTAAAGCTCTGCACGAACCCCGTCATGGGAATGATGATTGTCTCATCCGCCGCCGCAATCATTTCGGCACTGACGCCATCTTTTTCATTACCTAATACCAAAGCCACTTTTCCGGAAAAATCAATTTCATGCAGCGGTTTTGACTTGGCATCTAAATGCGTGACGCAAATTTTGTAACCTTGTTTTTTTAAAGTCCGCACGCAATCAGTGGTTTGTTTCCATTTTTTAATTTCAACCCACTTATCCGCTCCTTGCGTGACTCGCGCGGATTCTTTGAATTTTTCTTGAGTTTCGATCACATGAAAATTGCCAAAGCCCAAGCCCTCGGCACTGCGCATGACCGCCGAAACATTGCCGCGGTCATAAATACTTTCTAATACCACGGCTGTGTCAAAATTACGTAAGCCGACAACACGCTCAATTTTTTCACGACGCTCCGGCGTCAACAATGGCCCGATTTTTTCTAAGACCAGTTGATAATGGACCTTGAGATTTGTATTGATATCGAGCTCAGGCCCATAGGGAAACATGAATACCTCGGAAATTATTTGTACAGTGCTTCAGGATTTTTCGCCAAGTCACGTGTGATATTTTTTTGATGTGCTTCTAAGGTGCCGCCACCGATCTCCAGAAGCTTTGCATCTCTCCACAGTCTTTCTACGACATATTCACCGACATAACCATAGCCGCCCAAAACTTGAATCGCGCGATCCGCAACATTTTTTGCCATCGTCGTGGCAATAAGTTTCACGCCATCAGAATCCAAACGATTGCCTTCTTTGTTCAGATCCATGCGACGAGCCGTTTCGTACACATAAGCACGAGCCGCCTTGTATTCAGCATAACTGTCAGCAATGTGCCGTTGCATTTGTCCGAAAAAACTTAATGGTTTACCAAAAGCTTCGCGCTCTTGCGCGTAACGATTCATAATTTCAATCGAACGACGAGCAATACCTAGGCTCATCGCCGCCAAGGTCAAACGTTCGATTTCAAGGTTGCGCATCATATGCAACATCGAATCACCTTCGTGTCCGATTAAGGCTGACGCTGGAACCTGACAGTCTTGGAATACAAGCTCTGCCGTGTTTGAACCACGCATGCCTAACTTATCTTTGATTTTTTGTCCGACCGTAAAACCCTTATGCCCTTTTTCAACAACGAAAGTCGAAATCAACGCGCGACCATTCTTTTCACCCGTCTTAGCGTACACCAACGTTAAATCACACGGAGTGTTGTTTTCATCAATGGTGCCGTTCGTGATCCACATCTTGCGACCATTGATCACGTAACCATTGGCATTCTTAACCGCGGTGGTTTGCATTCCTAAAACGTCAGTTCCTACGGCAGGCTCTGACATCGACATGGAACCCACCCACTCGCCAGAACACAATTTTGGCAAAACGCGGTGACGGAGTTCATCGCTGCCGTTGACGGCAATATTATTCACACAAAGCATCGAGTGCGCCAAGTAAGCCAAAGCAAATCCAGGGTCCGAAGCAGACAACTCTTCGTGCACGATCGTTGCTGCCGTAGCATCCATCCCAGCGCCGCCGAATTGTTCCGGCACGGTGATGCCCAGCAAGCCGAGCTCACCGACTTTTTTGAAAAGTTCCAAATTAAATTTTTCAGCGCGATCAGAGGCATGAGCTTGCGGTTCGATTTCACCATCCGTGAAAGCCTTCACTGTTTCGCGCAACATAGAATGCTCTGGCGTCGGGTTATAAAGATCGAACTCTTTCCAGTTGAAAGACATGGCATGACTCCTTGAAAATCGAATATTTACTCAACGCGTGAATCTAAAGAGATCGTCTCGTGGGGGCAAGTCCTTGGACCCTTTTGACTCGCGGCAGCATGGCGTTTCTTAACAGACACGCGAAGGATCTGGACGAGTTCACGCAGCTCGCTTACTTTATAGCCCTTCGGACTGGAGAATTCCCCATGAAAGCCACTGTTTTAGGTATCGGGACAGAGCTCGTCGACGGGCAAATTGTAAACAAAAATGCCGCCTGGATTTCAAAAAAACTGAAAAAGCACGGTCTGCAAACAGCTTTGCATTTGGTCGTCCCCGATGATCGCAAACTCATGCGCGAGGGTATTGAGCTTTGTGCGACACACGGTGAGTGGGTTTTTATTACCGGCGGCTTGGGTCCTACGTCAGATGACTTCACTCGAGATGTCATCGCCGAGTGGGCCGGTTTGCCTTTAGAGTTTCATCAAGCTTCTTGGGATCATTTAAGCGAACGCCTAACTTCGCGCGGATACACAGTAAAAGAAATTCAGCGCCAACAGTGTTTTTTCCCACGCGGAGCAGAGGTCTTAAAGAATGTCCAAGGTACTGCCAACGCGTTTACGTTTTCGCTGCATGGAAAAAAAGTTTTTGTGTTGCCTGGCCCGCCGCGAGAAATCGAGTCTGTGTGGGAGGATTACATCGAATCCTGGGTGCAGACCCAAACTGCCGGGCGTGATCCTTTTATCACGCGCACTTGGGACACCCTGGGGTACGGAGAATCCGATATTGCCGTGATCGTCGAAGACGTTTTAAAAGACGTCGCGGTCGAAAAGGGTTACCGTGTGCATTTGCCTTATGTCGAAGTAAAACTTTCGTATTTCCAATCCGAAGAAAAGAAATTGCAACCCGCCATGGCCGCTTTGGATGAAGCCTTGCGTTTCTGTACCATCACTCGCGATCAAGCCGATGTTGCGCTGGCTCTGATTGAATCCTTCAAAGGCCTTGCTTCATTATGTATTGTTGACGAAGTCACCGGGCAATTTTTAATCAATCGTCTGCTGCCAGGGATGCGCGACTATATGAGCAAAAACGAGTGGACCTTTTCAAAAACTCGCTTCGCGGAAGTGCCTGCACAATTGCATTTGGCCATCCTGCCGATGGACGAGCACACCTGCGAGGTCCGTCTTGAACAAAAGGGCAAAGTCGTAAAAGACTTTATCACCACTCCCTATAAGACGGCCAACATGAAGGAGCGACGCCATCAATACTTTGCCGAGATGGCACTGATCTTTTGGCACCGCCATTTAAGCTAACCAAGACATTTCTGCCTCTTGCCTTTTTTGTGATATCTCTATCAAATAGAGGGCATGGAAAACAAAGAAGTGGATATTTTGATTGTCGGCGCCGGAATCATTGGGACCTCGATCGGAGCGGAACTTGCGCGCCGGGGAGCAAAGGTCTGTGTCATCGACAAAGGCTCTGTGGGCATGGGCTGTTCTTACGGCAATGCGGGTTGGATGACTCCTTGCTTTGCAATGCCGTTGCCGATGCCAGGCATGTTGTTAAAGTCGATGAAGTGGTTGCTGGATCCTGAAAGTCCCCTTTACATCAAACCGTCCTTGTCCCTAGATTTAGCTTCCTGGCTATATCAGTTTATGAAAGCCATGAATGCCCACCAAGCCCGTCGGGCCGTCGATGCCTTGGTGGTGCTTTCCCAAAAGAGCCTCACCGAGTACGAAAAGCTGGGTCAAAAGTATCCAGAAATTCACTTCCAACAAAAAGGCTTGTTGATGGTCAGCAAAACAGCCTCCGGGGTTGCCGCGGCCGTGGACGAACTGAATTATGTGAAAGATCTGGGCGTGCCTGGAAAGGTTTTAACGTCAGAAGATATTCAGCAGATGGAACCAGCCCTTAAAAGCCCCCTTTTAGGCGGCGTATATTTTTCTAAAGAGTCCATGGCGGAACCTCTGCGCGTGGTACAAGCTTTGAGTAAAGAGATCACCAGCCATGGTGGTGAGATTATTGAAAACTGCGAGCTTAAAGAGATCATTATCAATGGCAATAAAGTTGAAAAGGTCCTCACCTCGCAAGGCGAAATCCGCGCCCAGACTGTGGTCATGGCAACAGGCAGTTGGTCAAAAAGTTTGGCCCAGCAAATGCGCTTACGCGTGCCAATTTTAGGCGGCAAAGGTTACGCGATGATTGTGCCTCCCCTCGCGCAACAACCGCAGTATCCGATGATGTTGGTGGAAAAAAAGATTGCCATCACTCCGCGTGAAAATTCATTGCGTATTGCCGGAACTTTAGAACTCGTCGATCAAGATTTTTCGATCACGCAAAAAAGAGTTGAGAACATCAAAAAAGGCGCCCGCGAATTTTTACATCTGCCAGCAGATTTGCAGGTTCAAGAGCTGTGGGCTGGCTTACGTCCTTGCACACCGGATGGCGTCCCTTTGATTGGTTTCCACAAAAACATCTCCAACCTTATGCTGGCCGTGGGTCACCAAATGCTGGGTCTGCAAAGCGGCACGGGCACTGGCATATTAGTCGCCGACCTGATTGAAGGCAAAACTCCGTTTGTGGATATGAACGTCTTGGATGCCAACCGTTTTTAGCAAAGACAAATGCCCGGGATGCAACAAGGTGTTGCATCCCTATTTCATCCTTTTTTGTAATGCCTTTTTAGAGTTATAAAATTGACTCATCAAATTTCAGCTCCTTTAATTGAGGGGCAACAACTTCACAAAAGGATCTCCATGAAAGTCTTCGCCAAGTGCGCACTTATGATATTTCTTTTGCAAGGCAGCTTGGCACTTGCTGCTGCAAACTCCGAAGCTCTTAAAAAAGTTGTGGAGGGGTTACATACCTGCGGCAACTTTATTCGCTTTGACGAAAAAAATGTCTTCACCGGGTTTGGCCCCTATTGGACAAGCCACGCCGAACCGCGCGAAGCATTGCCGGGGAAAATTTGGGCCGCGGCCATTGATGGTTCAAAAATGTTGGAGCTTAAAACTTTAGATTCAGCCGTGGATTTGATGACCTTCGGGAAAATGGCTTATGTTCTGACTTATTCCGGCATTGAAGTGTGGGATCTGAATTCTCGCGAACGTATGAAAATCTATCCAACTTACAATACGTCAGCTCCCTTCATGGATCGCCAGCATCCGCAAGCCTTCGCACTTTATGGCAAGAAAATCATTATTGCCCACGGTCGTTTCGGTGTTTCATTTTTCGATATCAATGCCGGCCGTATTACGAATCAGTACATGTTAGCGACAAAACAAGAAGCTTTAGAGTCCATGGCAACAGGGGTCGCTGTCTCTGGCAAATACGCTTACGTGGTGATGGATAGCTACACTTTAGTAGAAAAAAATGAAAAGCCACCCTTCCGTGGTTTGATCGTGATCGACATGGAAACTGAACAAATCGTGTCAGAACTTGATGGTATGGATCCCGGCGCCGACAGTGTCACGGCTGATCAATCCAACATCGTAGTAAGTTTTATGGGCCAACCATTATGGAAATATGCGACAAGCTCCTTGCACGATAAAACTTTACCTTCACCACTTAAACGGGTGTGGAAGTTCCCATATGAAGGACGCGCGGTGGGGGCTGCAAGTATGGACGATCAATACTACTACACTTGCTTTTCGAAAGTTCCGGGTCCAGGCGAAGGTTCTTACATGAAGAAAATTCCTTTGGCACTGGACCGCAAAGCGATGAAGTTGGATTAAGCACCAAGCCCCCGCGGCAACTTACAAAATAAAAAACCCACATCCGGTAAAAGATGTGGGTTTTATTTTTTCTATATCCTTAAGATAGAAAACTATTTTTTTGGTTTAAGATCTAGACCTTTTAAAGCGTCCCCCAAAGAACCAAAACCGCTAGAAGTGCTGGTGTGGGACTTCCAACTGTCATCAGTGGCTTCACCCGGTAAGCCTAAAGAGATTTTCTTTTCTTCAAACATAATCTGATCGATTTGCACGGTGATCTCATCACCACGCTTTTTGTTTTCGTATTGAGCAGCATCCACAGAATCACGCCATTTTACTCTTGGCAAAAGACCCGTGATACCCGGAGCGATATTCACGAACATGCCGTATGTTTCTTTCTTTTCAACTTTACCTTTAACCACTGTGCCTACAGGGTATTTCGCCGGAACGGAATTCCAAGGATTGCCATCACCGTCCGCTTGTTTTAGGGACAACGAAATTTTTAATTTACCGTCCACGTCGTCGATCTTTAAAAGTTTCACAGTGATTTGTTGCCCCACTGACAAAACTTCTTTGGGATCGTGAATGCGTGACCAAGACACTTCGGAAACGTGCACAAGGCCTTCGATTCCAGGTTCTAATTCTACGAAAGCCCCGAATTTTTCTAAACGCATGACTTTGGCTTCAAATAAAGCACCGGGTTGGTGTTTTAGCATGAAAGTGCCTTCGTTTTCAGCGCGCTGTTGTTCTAACAAACGACGGCGGGAAACGACGATATTGCGTTTATCAAACTGCGTGATCATAAATTCAAATTTTTTATCAACATATTCCGCCGTATCAGTCACAAATTTCATATCAATCTGGCTGACCGGGCAGAAGGCCGTTTTACCTTGAATGCTGAGGCGAAAGCCGCCATTAACCACTTCTGTGACGCGTCCTTCAACCGGCAATTCCATATCAAAAGCATCTTCCAAAGAATCCGTCGTGGCGTTTTTTGAGCCGCGTTTAGAAAGGCGAATCTCGCCCCCTTTGATCGCAATGACCACACATTCGATGATGTCGCCGACTTTATATTTTAATTCTTTATTTTCATCTAAAAGATCTTGTCTAAGAATCAGACCGTCAACCGGTGTGCCCGTAGAAACAAAGGCTTCTTCCTTACCGATCGAAAGAATTTCACCGCGGATATTATCGCCGACGCGAACACGGCGATCCAAATTCTGATTCTGCTCTGATTGCGCGAAGAGCTCTTCAAAGCTTGCCATGTCTTTTGTTTCGTTAACTTCATCACCAAAAATATCTTTTTTAGCCATCACTTCGTCCTTTATTTCCAGGGAAGACAAGCTTACCCCACGGACGACGCGAAGAAAAGGGGGATATTAAAAGCCCCCCCTTTTAGGAGCACCCCACCGTAGTTCCGCAATTAGGACAGCGATAGCAGCCGCTCGTAAGCACCGTGTCGCTGCCACATTCAGGGCATTTCATCGTAAACGAAGCTTCCATCTTTTTTTCGACCTGGGCGATATTTAGAGGCTGGCTTTGCTTACTGCCATCACGATAAACCGACACCGCCTTCACTCCCATTTTCCAGGCCATAAAATAGATCTTACTAATGTCCTCCTCAGTCGCATGTGCGGGTAAATTCACAGTTTTTGAAATGGCCCCACTGATAAATGGCTGCACTGCTGCCATCATTTTCACATGACTTTCAGGCGACAGTACCCGCTCCCCCGAACCTGCAGAAGCACAATCAAAGACCGCCAGGTCCTGAGCGCGAATCGTCGGGCACTTTTGCAAAGTTTTATGGGTTTCCAGGTAAGTCAGAATTTCCCGGATTTCTGTCTCAGTATATTGCAACGAGCGCAAAGCCGGCTCCACCGATTGGTTGATTATTTGAACTTCACCACCACCGGCTAACTTCTTAAATTTTATCAATGAAAAATCCGGCTCAATCCCCGTGGTATCACAGTCCATCAAAAGTCCAATAGTCCCCGTGGGTGCAATCACCGTCGCTTGAGCATTGCGATAGCCATGTTTGGTGCCATTATATACGACCCCCTTCCACAAGTTCTTAGCCGCTTTATCTAAACCCTTCGGCAAATGCTTCCAGGCAATTTTCTGCACTGCTTTTTCATGCATCTTCATCACCTTTAACATCGCCGTGCGATTCTTAGCATAGCCAGCAAATGGCCCCTTGGCCCGCGCCATTTCCGAACTGGTCATATACGCGACCCCACTTAGCAACGCGGTCAAAGCCCCGGCCCAAGCGCGCCCCGCATCGCTGTCGTAAGGAATCCCCTGGCGCATGAGCAGACTGCCAAGATTGGCAAAGCCCAAGCCCAAAGGACGATAGTCATGGGAGTTCTGGGCAATTTTCTGAGTGGGATAGCTTGAATAATCCACCAAGATTTCTTGGGCGACAAATAAAGTGCGGGCGGTGTGAATGAATGCTTCGAAATCAAAGCTGCCATCAGCCCTTAAAAACTTCACCAAATTGATCGACGACAGGTTGCAGGCCGAATCATCCAGGAACATGTATTCCGAACACGGATTGCTGGAATTAATTTGGTCGGTCAGCGGGCACGTATGCCATTTGTTAATCGTGCTATGAAATTGCACGCCCGGGTCCGCGCACATCCAAGCCGCGTGCGTGATTTTCTGCCACACCTCCGGCGCCGGGATTTCGCGTAAGGTTTTACCTGTCACACGAGCTCGCAGTTTCCAAAGTTTGCCGCGCTCTACGGCCTTCATAAAATCGTCCGTTAAGCGCACCGAGTTGTTGGCATTTTGGCCAGAGACCGTGCGATAGGCCTCCCCTTCAAAATCGGCACTGAGGCCTGCGGCAATCAACAGGTGAGCTTTCTTTTCCTCACGCATTTTCCAGTCAATAAAATCTAAAACTTCTGGATGATCAATATCGACGACAACCATCTTAGCCGCACGTCGCGTGGTGCCTCCTGATTTAATCGCTCCCGCGCCTTTATCTAAAACCTCTAAGAACGAAAGAAGACCGGAACTAAAGCCCCCCGCCCCCGTCAGTTCATAGCGGCTGCGAATCTTCGAAAAGTTGCTGCCAGTTCCGGATCCATATTTAAATAATTTTGCTTCGGTCTTAGCTAGTTCAAAAATATTTTCGATCGAATCATCGACACTTTGAATAAAACAGGCCGAACACTGGGGCCGTTCATAGGCATTTTGAGTCGCAACAATTTTCTTTTTTTTCTCGTCCCAAGCAAAGTGTTCGCTGGGCGAATCAATTTTGTAAGCTTCCCAAAGACCGGCATTAAACCACACTGGAGAATTAAAAGCCCCGCGTTGGGAAAGTAAAATATACTGTAATTCTTTGGCGAAGATTTCGGCATCTTTCCTATTAGCGAAGTAGCCACCTTGCTTTTGTGCAGAGGCCGAAATCGCCTTCACCACACGTGCCACCATTTGCCGCACCGAAGTTTCATGCTGGGTTTTTGCCACTCCACGCTTGCGAAAATATTTGCTCGCAGCAATGTCAACGGCCAACTGAGACCATCCCTCGGGAGCTTCAACACTTTTCATTGCAAAAAAAATTTCACCTTGGCGATTGCGAATTTCCGAAGAAGTTTTCTGCCACGTAAAAAACGTCTCTGGATTTTTTCCGGGAACAACAAAGTAGGAAGGACTGTGCAAAGTTTGTTTTTTCATACACCTAGTGTAATGACTTGCATGACACTCGCCAAGCTAGGTCGCATTTTCACTCCCCCAATCGTGCTATTGGCACCCCGACTTTTGGAGAGCTTCAGATTATTAAGCCGCAATCCTTATAAAATGTGAGGTCCTCATCGTTATTTGTTTAAAAATGTTACCGTTAAGAGAATAACAAGTTTTCTTGATAAGGAAGCACGATGGAACGAACTGAAGAAAAAAAATCTGTTCTGATTATCAAAGCCAATGCTGCAAGCCTGGGTACTGTGGAAGGTTTTTTACGAAATCGTGACTGGAAAATCAAAGCCACCACAAATTTAAAAGAAGCTCTCATATTCTTAGTCCAAGAGCAGCCTCAGTTTGTCATGATCAGCGTCGACCATCCCAACAAAAAAGTTCAGAAACTTCCGAAAATTTTGAAACAAGCGTTCCCCGTCTGTGTGATTACTTTTGCAGAAGAGTCCTCGGCCGCGTCTTTTAAAATGCTCAGCACCAGTGGCGCCGAATATATGATTTATCCACCGGTCACTGGACCCGCCGTCGAACGAACCGCCAACAAATACTATAAAGATCTGCAAAACAAAGGTCCCTCAGCCCAACGCGAGCGCCTGGAAGGTGGCGAAGACGGAGAAGATGGAGTCATCGCCATCAGGGGCGAAGGACAAGGTTTTTCCGGCAGTAATACGCAAAATATTCTGGCGCAATTACTAAGTGACGACAGTGCCGCGGATGTGGCCGGTGGCAGCCATTCTGCCGCAAACTTTACCGCCATTGCTTCAGACAAAAAAAATTCTTCTGCTGCGACACCAATAAACCAAGGTTCACAAGGTTCGGGCGAACAAACTTCAGCGCCAAGTACCGGAACAAATGGCCAGCAATCGTCTGCTCTTGCCCCTAAAAATCCGGGATCAGATATGGGTATGGCGGCCCAAGGCCTGGGTGCTGGCACCCAACACTCCAGTGGCGAGGAAGGACATGGCTCTGGCAAAGCACACTCCGCAAGACAGAACGGCAATGGCACAAACAATGGTGGAGGCTGGGTCCCGCTGCCGACACAGGAAAAACAAAAAACGCGACTGACACCTGAACAGATTGAAAAAGATCAGCGCGCCACAAGAACAGATTCGGTGATTTTGCGGGGATCTATGGAGGCCTTAGACAAGGCCTGTATTAAAACTGCGTTTGCGGAGTCGCAAGCGTTAACCACATCCACAAACGTTGCGTGTATCGTGATCGAATCCCCACGCTTTTCTGGATATTTAATTACCGCCATGGGCAAAGATAAAGTTATCGATGCCGCGTTCATAGAAAAAATTAACCAGCGCCTTTTTAGATTCTTGCGCGAAAATGGCGAAAAAATTACTGAAAAAGACGCACTAAGTATTAACATCAAACAAGTGCCTTTTGAAGACTGGGCGTTAGAATACGCAGAATTTCTGCGCAAGTCTGTGCATGAAGGCAACGAAGTCGCGATGGCCTTTTTTCCACGCGCCGATATCAAAACAAAAACTGGGGCCTCCGTGGCCGACGAAATGGCTACGATTCGCGTCGATGAACTTGTCGGCAACGCGGCTGTAGAATTTAATATCTATGTCTATTTGCCCCGCAACAATAAATTTGTCCTGTACACTCCGCGCGGAAGTGTCTTTTACAACGTACAAAAAGACCGACTTTTGGGCCAGGGTATTTCGCAGTTGCACATTTTTAAAAGCGATTTACAAGACCTTGAAAAGTACCGTGCGCAGAACTTTCTCAATGATAAAATCAGTGAGTTTGAACACCGCCAACGCCTGAATGATGCTGCCTAACGCAGCATCGCCGATTTTCTGTTGACGCGACAAGGGCTCGGGTTTAGCTCTTCAGTATGCAACAAAAGTCCGCCGGAATTTATCTTGATTACAATGCCACCACCCCTTTGGATCCGCGTGTTTTCGAGGCGATGCAACCCTACTTTTTAGAGCATTTCGGCAACCCGGCAAGTGCAGGCCATCAGTGGGGATGGACGGCAGAAAATGCCGTGATGAAGGCACGCCAACAAGTTGCCAACTTAATCGGCGCACGGCCCTCAGAAATAACTTTCACAGGCAGTGCCACAGAAGCCAACAACTGGGTGGTTTTTGGTTTACTTTCAAAATTACGCGATGAAAACCCGACACAGCCGATTCACTTCATTACTAGTTCTGTGGAACACAGCTCAATCATTAAGTCCATGGCCGCCGTAAAAAAAATGGGCGTCGAAGTTGACGTTCTGCCGGTGAATTCAGAAGGTGTAGTGGAAATCGAAACTCTGCGCCAAGCTCTGAAACCTCACACCAAACTCATGAGCTTTATGTGGATTAATAACGAAAGTGGCGCCATCAATCCGCTGTTAGAAATCGCAAAAATTGCCAAAAAAAAACAAATTTATCTGCACACCGACGCCACTCAAGCTGCCGGAAAAGTTCCCATGAACGTCACCGAAATGGGCATTGATCTGATGTCTTTTTCGGCTCACAAAATATACGGCCCCAAAGGAATCGGCGTTCTATTCATGCGTGCAAAGGATCCAAAGGTGCAGCTGAATCCGTTAATTTACGGTGGCGGCCAAGAACGTGGTTTGCGTTCTGGTACAGTGAATGTTCCTGCCATTGT
>JABWCO010000072.1 GCA_013360185.1 Bdellovibrio sp. | reverse complement strand
GTTTTAAACGACAGCTTCGGTGTTGATCATGGCACAATGACGACAATCCATTCTTACACGAATGACCAAAAAATCTTGGATGCACCCCACAAGGACTTGCGCCGTGCTCGTGCAGCAGCGGTGAGCATGATTCCGACAACAACAGGTGCGGCGAAAAACGTCGGCCTTGTCTTGCCAGAACTTAAAGGCAAAATTGATGGGATCTCTATCCGTGTTCCAACTCCGAACGTGTCTTTGGTGGACTTCACTTTCCAAGCTAAAAAAGATGTGACTGTGCAAGCTGTGAATGAAGTTTTGATCGCGGCTTCACAGGGCGCGATGAAAGGTATTATCGCGGTTGAACACAAAGAACTTGTCAGCGTGGATTTTAACGGCAACCCGTATTCATCTATCGTAGACCTGGCATCAACAATGGTTGTAGGTCCTCGTATGGTCAAAGTTCTTGCGTGGTATGACAACGAAACAGGCTTCTCGAATCGTATGGTCGACGTGGCACTACACATGGCGAAAACCGGTCTCTAGTACGTCGATCCCGGACCGCCGTAGCCTTGGCGAAGGCGGTTCGCAGTGAATTGATTTTTTAAAGGAAGTTTCATGTCTAATGGTTTAAAAGGTATTAAAACAGTCCGTGATTTCGAGCTTGAAGGAAAAACAGTTTTCCTGCGCCTAGATTTAAACGTTCCTATGGAGGGCGGTAAAATCACGGATGAAAATCGTATCAAAGCGTCTTTGCCAACAATCCAGTATTGTATGGAAAAGGGTGCAAAGATCGTTATGGCGTCCCATTTAGGTCGTCCTAAATCTAAAGAAGACAAAGAGTTTTCTCTAGAACCCGTAGGTAAACGTTTGCAAGAGCTTTTGTCAGCTGAAGTGATCTTGGTGGAAGAACCAGATTCCGATGCGACAAAACTTCTTTTACAAGCTTTAAAAAAAGGTCAGTTGATTCTTTTAGAAAACGTGCGTTTTGAAGAAGGCGAAACAAAAGATTCTATCGAGTTCGCACAGAAAATTTCTGACTATGCTGACGTGTACATCAACGACGCCTTCGGCGCCTCCCACCGTGCGCATGCGACGATCCACGCTTTGCCTTCAGTGATGAAGGACAAAGGCATCGGTTTCTTGATTGAAAAAGAAATCACGATGTTAGATTCCTTGTTACAGAACCCGAAGCGTCCTTATTTGGCGGTGATGGGTGGATCTAAAGTTTCTGACAAAATTGCCGTGATCGAACGTTTGATGGATGTTGTTGATGGTTTCATCATCGGTGGTGCTATGGCGTACACCTTTCAAAAAGCACAAGGTTTGCCAGTCGGGAAGTCTTTAGTTGAAAACGATAAATTGAAATACGCTAAAGAAATGATTGAGCGTATTGAAGCTCGCAACAAAACAATCCTTTTGCCCGTTGATCATATCGCGACAAAAGGTATCTCTGACACGGTCAATGCCCACGCAACCAAAGACGTTGGTATCGCTGAAGATGAATTAGGCGTGGACATTGGTCCACAAACTTTACGAAATTTCTCAGCCGCTTTAAAAGAAGCGGGAACGATTTTCTGGAACGGCCCGATGGGTGTTTTTGAAAATCCAGCGTTTGCCAAAGGCACCTTCGGTGTTGCCAAGGCGATCGCTGAAAGTGATGCGACTAAAATCGTAGGTGGTGGTGACTCTGCTGCGGCTGCCGATGTTTCTGGTTATGCGGATAAGATGACCCACATTTCGACAGGTGGCGGAGCTTCCTTGGAATACCTTCAAGGTGACAAGCTTCCGGGCCTAGAGATTCTCAGAACTAAAGTCCGTTAATTTTTTCTGACTTAAATAAAAGCGCAGGGCACCCTCTGCGCTTTTTCTTTTTTAGGTGTTTCATAATTTTAAGCGAGTTCAAATTTAAAGAGGTTTTTAATGAAAAAGATTTTTGCTGCCAACTGGAAGCTTTTTAAAACTCCCCAAGAGACTCGAGATTTTTTTAGCACATTTAAAGATCTTGCAAATAAAGCCACTGGCGAAATCGTTTTCTTTCCTTCTGCAATCTCTTTAGAGGCAGCAAGTTCTTCCCTTAAAGGGTCCAACATCAAATGGGGTGCGCAGAACTGCTTCGCACAAGCCAGCGGGGCTTTTACCGGTGAAAACTCAGCTCAAGTTGTGAAAGACCTGGGCGGCAGTTACATTCTAGTCGGGCACAGTGAACGTCGTAAAATCTTTGGCGAAACAGATGCTTTGATCGCTGAAAAAGTGGCACACATCCAAAGCTTAGGCTTAATACCGATGTTGTGCATTGGTGAAACACTCGAAGAGCGCGAAGGTAAACACACCTTCCGCATCTTAGAAACGCAACTGTTGTTAGGCTTAGCAAATGCTGACAAAAGTAAACCCGTAGTGATCGCTTACGAACCTGTATGGGCGATCGGCACAGGGAAAGTGGCAAGCCCAGAACAAGTGGCTGAAACTCACGCCGATGTTTATTCTATTTTAGAAAAAATGGGCTTTGCGCAAAGTCCGATTCTTTACGGTGGCAGCGTGAAACCAGACAACGCCAAAGGTTTGGCAGCTCTGCCTCACGTCAGTGGATTTTTAGTGGGTGGCGCTTCGCTAGAGCCTAAATCATTTAGCGAAATCGCTTCTGTCTAATTTTCAGGGTGGCGAGGTAACCTACAGAAAACTGCCTGAGATTTTGTAAGGCTTAGCCGTTCCCAGATTTCTTTTCGCGGGCTGCAGCCTTCACGGCTTTTTCAATGAGCTTTGCGTCTTCAGCAGAGAGCTTCTTAAGAGCATTTATATAGGCGGCCTTATTTTTTTCAACCAGTGGCAGAATGATTTCGGCCGCGTATTGAGTTGGATCTTTTTTTAGTAAAACAGCCGTCGCTCTAAGAATTTCTTCCGCTAATTGATCAGAAGGCTCTTTTAAAACCACCACCACCGCATGTGAAATCGCATCGAAGGCTTTGTCTTGGGCCTTCACGTCAGCGTCTGTAAGAACCGTATTTTCATCCATAGCTATTAAGTTATCAACTTGGGCATTTTGGATCTTCGTAATAGCGCCTTCGACACCTGTGAATTTAGCCAAGGCTGGGGCGGTGACGAAAGAACATAGAATTAAAAATATGAATGAATTTTTCATCGTATATTCCTTACGGCGTTTCTTTAATCATAACGCCAATCATGCGATATGGCTTCTTGTTTCTTGCGGCTTGCCGGGCTTTAGGTGACAAAAGATAGCTATTTGATGAGGCAAAGTCGCTGTAATATTTCCCTTTAGAAGCCCAGTCCGATTTGATTTGCGTGTCACCGGCTGCGGCTTTGTCGCCGTTGTGATAGACGATGATTGCGCCCTTGGGGACATCGGCCGGGGATTTAATCAAGTCTTTGTATCTTGGATCTTCCAACATATTGATCATACCCTGAGCCTTTAAATCTCTAAGGCCGTTACGGGCATAGGCTCCTGGAGGATACTTTTTTACTATTTCACCCGCGATCATCGCACGTTTTACATAACGGTAACAATACCCAGTCGAACGGGATCTTTTGTTTCTGTCTGCATAGGTGATCATTTTTTTAACGTCGGTACTTTCAGAATAGCGTAGCACTTCGGGATGGTTTGCCCAAATTCCTGCCGCCGTGTTTTTCGTGCTTTCGGCAAGATTTCTTTGGACCTCCGTTTTTATGTCACCAATGTCTTTTAAGTTTTCCTTTGATGTGCCACGAGGCGCAGGTGAAGCTTCGCATGTAATACATGTCGTGCCTTGGATTTGCTTTGGATCTTTGTACATTGCCTCATTGGGGTCGGTACCCGGTTGCGCCACACGCGCCGCTTCGGCTTTGATTTCTTCTGGCGTCGGAAGGTGAGGTGTGGCGACCGCGCCCTCGGCTGGGATACCCGAACCATCGCGTTTTGCGCGAGCTACCAGAGCAGCTTCAGGATCTTGTACTTCCGCACCGTCTTTGTCTTTTAAGGCCAACCACGGATCTTTTTGTGCAAAATAAACCCAAACTTCATCGCCCACTTTAGCTTTGTTTCGAGATTTAGAATCACCGACTTTTGTGACCCTGATTTTGATACCCCAAGAGCGAGTTTTCTTAAGCTGTTTTACTTCAACGATAGAACCTTCAGAATCTTTGGGAACTTCAGAGACGATATTGCCCGCGTTATTACGGAAATTCAAACTGCCGCGTCCGTTCATATTGCCCGACAGCACCACGTCACGCAGCTCTGGCGGGATTTGCGCCAAAGCAGTACTTCCAGCAAGGAAGATGGACATAAATATGCGAAGAGAGCGATTCAACAAACTCAAACAAGTTCTCCTATTAGGCTCTTCGGGAACTAAAAGACAAAGGTGAAGGTTGCACCCATCTTTTAAGTCCAAGGTCCTGCCGTCCTCATCGTAACTTCGTTCACGCCGTCTCAATTTAAAACGTGACCGCGCTGATTCTATCGCCGTACGGAGTGAGAGGATTCAATAAATGTACCGAGGTAAAAGGCAGGGTGGCGGAGCTAAAAGGATTATCGCGTTAGTTTTATGGCAGATGCACATAAGATTGACGATGTACTAATTGTGGGACTTTTAAGGAATATCAAAAAGCAAGGTGCCTAATAAAAAAGGAGGCCAAAGCCTCCTTTAAGATTTTTTATTCTAGAACAAAGCGTTCTTCGGTGTCCGTGGGAATGGAATCACGTCACGGATATTTGTCATACCGGTTAGGTACATCATCATACGTTCAAAGCCTAAGCCGAAACCCGCGTGCGGGAAGCTGCCATAGCGGCGCAAGTCCGTATAGAAAGAATACTCTTCAGGGTGAAGGCCGACTTCTTTCATGCGGGATTCAAGAATCTCTAGGTTGTCTTCACGCTGTGAACCACCAATGATTTCACCAATGCCTGGCGCCAACAAATCCATGGCGCGCACAGTTTTTCCGTCTTCATTAAGTTTCATATAGAAAGCCTTAATGCCTTTTGGATAATCCGTTACGAACACGGGTTTTTTGAAATGCTCTTCAGCCAAGTATCTTTCGTGCTCGGACTGCATGTCGATACCCCATTCAACTGGGTAGTCGAATTTCTTGCCGCATTTTTTCAAAATTTCGATCGCTTCTGTGTAAGTCACGCGACCAAATTCGTTATTTAAAACGTTGTTCAATTTGTCGAACAAACCTTTTTCCACGAATTGGTTAAAGAAGTCCATTTCCTCTGGGCATTGCTCCATCACATAGCGAATGATGAATTTAATCATCGCTTCACCTAGCTCCATGTCGGCTGATAAATCAGCAAACGCGATCTCAGGTTCAATCATCCAGAACTCTGCCGCGTGACGAGATGTATTTGAGTTTTCCGCACGGAAAGTAGGCCCGAAAGTATAGATGTTACGGAAAGCCGCACAGTAAGTTTCACCGTTAAGCTGTCCACTCACAGTCAAGTTTGTCTCTTTACCGAAAAAGTCTTGGCTGGTATCAATTGTGCCGTCTTCTTTGCGTGGCGGTTTGTCTAATTTCAAAGTAGTTACGCGGAACATTTCCCCAGCACCTTCGGCATCAGAGCCAGTGATGATTGGCGTGTGAACGTTGACGAAGCCTTGCTCTTGAAAGAACTTGTGAATCGCGTAAGCTAAAACCGAACGCACGCGGAAGACAGCGGAAAAAGTATTCGTGCGCGGACGAAGATGCGCGATCTCGCGCAAGAATTCAAAGCTGTGACGTTTGTTTTGCAAAGGATATTCAAGATCCGCTTTTTGATAGATCTCTACTGACGAAGCGATCACTTCAAAAGTTTGTCCGGCACCTTGCGACTTTACAACTTTGCCGGTCACGTACACGGAGCTGGAAATAGAAAGTTTTGCGACGTCGTCAAAGTTCTTAAGATTATTATCGAAAACAACTTGGACACCTTTAAAGAAAGTTCCATCATTCAACTCGATAAAGCCGAAATTTTTCTGGTCGCGGATTTTACGAACCCAGCCCGAAAGACGAACTTCTTTATCTAGATATTTTTCTGTTTCTTTAAAGAGTGATTTTACCAATGTGGTTTCCATGCATGCCCTTTCGCAGTCCCACCAAAATAGCCTTATTTCGCGTTCTTGTCTAACGGGCCCCGGGGCACAAGTGCATTAACGCGAAAAGTCATTAGCCGATTTCTCCCATTTAAATTAGCTAGTTAAAATGAGACAGGCCTTATCCTAGATTCCTTCTTGCCGATAAGCCCAGCAAGGAGTTTAAACCGCTATGGCCGATACGACTCATTTCAGAATTTGTCACATCTGTGGGACGGTGAATTCCGCCGAAGGAGCCCTGGTCACGACTTGTGAATCCTGCGGAAAGCATCTTGCACCCTTTTACTTTTTCGACGAGAGTAAGGCCATGGGTTTGAACTCGGGTTTTTATTCTAGTCTTAAGCAGACACCACATCGTCTGCCATTAGCCGAATATCCTCCCGTGCAAGGTTTAACGGTGTATTGGGAGTCCTAGGTTTCGTATGAAAGTCACATTCGAAGATATCAAAAAAGCGCGCGAGTTGATCAAAGATATTATTTGTCCCACGGACATGAGTCACTCCATCAGTGCCAGCAAACTTGTTGGCAGCGAAGTTTATTTTAAATTCGAAAATACTCAGCGCACAGGCAGTTTTAAATTCCGCGGAGCCTACAATAAAATTTCAAACCTGACCGCCGAAGAAAAAGCGCGTGGAGTGGTCGCAAGTTCTGCTGGAAACCATGCCCAAGGCGTTGCTCTGTCGGCTACTTTAGCAGGGGTTAAAGCCACCATCGTGATGCCCGAAAATGCATCGATCAGTAAAGCGTCGGCCACTCGATCTTATGGTGCCGATGTTGTTCTTAAGGGCGAAATTTATGACGAAGCTTTTGAGTACGCGCAAAAATTGGAAAAAGAACACGGGTACACTTTTGTGCATCCTTATCAGGATCCTTTCGTGATCGCTGGCCAAGGAACTATTGGCATTGAAATTTTAGAACGCGTTCCAGATCTAGATACGGTCATTGTCCCAATTGGAGGGGGCGGGCTGATCAGCGGAGTCGCTTTGGCGGTGAAAAGTATCAATCCCAAAATCCGCGTGATTGGTGTGCAAAGTGACAGGGCTTCCGGCATGGTGAACCTGTTTAAAGGGGAGCCTTTAAGTGCGAACAAAAGAGCCGCCACTATTGCCGATGGTATCGCGATTAAAAATCCTTCCAAGGTGATTTACGATAATTTCATTTCTAAGTATGTCGACGAAGTTGTCACAGTCAGTGATGATGAAATTGCCGAAGCGATCGTGTTCCTTATGGAGCGTGCGAAGACCGTGGCAGAAGGCTCGGGAGCGGCCTCGATGGCGGCGGTGATGTCACGTTCTTTGAACTTAGGAAAAAAATGCTGTGTGATTATCAGCGGTGGGAATATTGATCTGAATATAGTTTCAAAAATCATCGACCGCGGTCAAATCGTGCGTGGCCGTTTGTGCGAACTATCGGTGGTTGTCGATGATTTGCCGGGTAACCTCAGTCGCTTGACACAAGCTATTGCCGGCCAGAAAGCCAATATTCTTGAGGTTCGTCATGATCGTGTTTCAAAGGGCCTTTCACTGCGCGAAACTCAGATTGATTTTGTCTTAGAAACGTCAGGGGCTGAGCACATTGAATCCATCAAGCGGGCCCTTGAAGTCACGGGTGCGAAGATTGTACAAAGTAACTAATTCGTTGGCGAGCGGCGACCCAAAAGCCGCCACAGAGTTTCGTTGTTCTCATCTTTAAAAGTTAAAAATTAAGTTTACGTTCATAGTGGCAAGTGTAGCCATTTGGATTTTTTTGCAAGTAATCTTGATGATAGTCTTCTGCATCCCAAAACTCTGGAGCTTTCACAATTTGCGTGACCAACGGTTTTTTCCAAGCGCCAGATTTATCCACACGTTGTTTGATGATTTCGGCCTCGTCTTTTTGTTTGTCAGTCGTATAGAAAATCACGCTGCGGTATTGTGTCCCGATGTCATTGCCTTGTTGATTTGGCGTGGTCGGGTCGTGAATTTTAAAGAAATACAAAAGCAGATCGTCTAGCTTTAATTTCTTTGGATCAAACGTGATCTGCACAGTTTCTGCATGGTTCGTTGCGCCTGTTTTTACCAGATTGTAAGTGGCATTTTTCGTGTCGCCACCCATGTAGCCCACGCGGGTTTCCGTCACTCCGGGAATTTTACGAAGCAGATCTTCGACTCCCCAAAAGCAACCACCGGCTAAATAAATAACTTCTGAAGAGGAATTCACAGAGGCTCCTTTTTTTGCTGTTTTGGCTTCAGCACAGACTGTTAGCGCCAAAAAGAATATTGGAATCAATAATACATTTTTCATGGCTCGAGTCTATCCTGCGCTGCGGACAAAATCCAGCTTTGAGAATCACGCCAAAATTTTGTCAGGATTTGGTTCACGGCCAAAGGTTTGTCCCTGAACAATTTAGAGATCTTGCCATCTAGTCATTGTATTGCATCCCAGTAATCAAGTCTCGGAAAAGGAAATAAAGGGGTCTCACTTTTTGTGTTTATATATAAAGGATTATTTATTTCTTCCGATGGTTAGATATCTTAAATAGTTTATTCAAAGCAGGTCTGTGGAAAATTTAATTTGGTTAGTTAAATCGATAAAATTTCCTTCTGTGCTTCTTCACGAAGATCGCCCTGTTTTTCAGAACGAGCTCTTTTCAGCGCATATATCTCATATTGATATTTTGCCCGAGGGAGTTCTTTATCCCTATCTTTTTAAAGTGGACGACGCAAAGCCTGTGCTCATTGAAACCCGTTTGGGAAAGAAAATTAGTATCACACCACGGCTTTCCAGCGTGGGTAAAAATGAGAATCTGAAAATCCTAACCCTCGTCGATGACGGCAATGAGCTGGCCGGGATCAATGTCGACCACATGGAATCTGGACGCTTTGTCGCCCTGGGGCAACTGGCTAGCAGCATTGCCCACGAAATTAATAATCCACTTACGGTGGTGTTAGCGAAAGTCCATTTGGTTGAAAAACTTTTGGGCTCCTTCGTGCTAGAGCAGGCAGAGACGGGCAAAAAAGTTCAGGATGCCTTGGGTAAAGCTAAGGGCAGCATCGTGCGTATTTCAAAAGTGATTAAAGGGATGCGCAGCCTAGCGCGTGACGGACGCTTGGACGACTTTCAAGAGGTGGATGTCGCAGCACTAATCACTGAAACCGTGGAACTTTGCCAAGAACGAATTAAAGAAAATGGGATTATATTAGACGTCAACATCGCAGACAGTTTTTTCGTCAGCGCACGTCCGTATCAGATTGTGCAGGTCTTAATTAACCTTATAAATAATGCTATTGATGCTTTAAGTGGCCAGGCCATTGGGCGAATTTTAGTGAAGGCTTACGGTATTGGCCCGGCCGTCGTCATCCAAGTCCAAGATTCGGGACCTGGGGTTAAACCCGGTTACGAAAGTATGGTGATGGAGCCCTTTTTCACCACCAAAGCCGCCGGCGTCGGGACAGGTTTGGGGTTAAGTATTTCTCGACAAATAATCTTTTCGCACAATGGAAAAATTCGTCTGAATACAGAAATATCAAATAGTTGTTTTGAAATCGAATTGCCTCTTATTGAAAGAAGGGTCGCATGAGTGAGTACAGAGTTCTAGTTGTTGATGATGAGCCATTGGTGCGCGAGTCGATCTTAGACAGTCTGCCTTTGGGGTATTCTGGTATTGAAGCTGTTGACGGTTTGGATGCCTTGGAAAAGATGCAGCTCTTACGGCCAGATGTTATTTTAACGGATTACAACATGCCCCGCATGGATGGCTCTGAATTCATTCGTTGTCTTTATGAAAATCATGTCGATATTCCCGTGGTTATGCTAACGGGTCGAGGCACTCGGTCGTTGCATGTCGATACCTGGGTGCGTGGGGTCTTTGAATACCTAGAAAAGCCTTTTGAGCCCGAAGCACTGTCCAGAATCCTGAACTCGGCCTTAAGGAGTAAAGTGTCCCTGCAGGCCGAAAGTGAGTTCAGAAATCTCACCGCGGCAGCGGGTGCTCACTTAAATATCACGCTGGATAAAAAACTTTGTGAAAAAATAAAACTTTTAGCGACCTCAGAGGGCTTGTCTGTGTCCTCTTATATTGAAAGAACGTTGCGGGAAAAACTTGAAAAAGGGTAGGGGTAAAATGGATACGCCATGCTTAAAGACAAAGATAGATTATCAGTCTTACGATGTTAAAAATGAGCAGGAACTTTTGCGCCAGTTCCTGAAAGAGAAAAGTTGGTCCGTAGGCGACGATTTTTTGGCGCTTTTGAAAGAAGGGGACATCATAGAAATCTATGCTTTCCCCAGTCATACGCAAGTTTATGCGAATAAAGAATTCTTGAAGCTAAGTTCTTATACGTTGGAGCAAATGAGCACGATTCCGTTTCAAAAACTTTTTTGGCGGGAATCAGACATTCAACATCAACTTATAAAACGCGCCGTGGCCGTGGTTGAAGGCGGAAGCACCCAAGCTTGGGGACTTCCACCTCATGATCTGGTTGAATCCTTGCATCCCAATCGCAGAACTTTTGAGATGCACATGGGATTTATCGCCCCTGTTTATAATACAGCGGGCGTCGCCGTGGGCTGGGCTTCTACGTTGCGTGTAGAATACGTTTTTGAATGGCCCGCCGCCAGTGGGGCAGATTGATAAAGTGCCATGTTGGCACTTTCTTGCAGCATGAATCGATACAGGTCCGCGGTCTGTTCAAAGTTCTTGATGATCAAAGCGATTTGATTTTCTGAACAGTGGGCGATTTGTATCAGGGCCTCATCGACATGATCTGGATCGTCTTCCGCGTGAACTCTGACGAAGTCGTGTTTGCCGCTAGGATGACTTTGTTTGAGCTTGCTTAAAAGAGCTGGGAAGTGCTTTACCGCCAGCATTTCCAAACACAGAATGTATCCCAAAAGGCTTAGCGGGCTTTTTTGAATTTTGTAAAACTGAGGTTCCCACAATGCTCGTGTGGAACCTAGCTCCTTCACGAGATGGGTTTTGCACCCTAAGCCTTCCGCATCTTTAAAGGCCATCATGTCATGTCCTTGTTCTTCACGAATGTGACTTAATGAGCGACGATAATAGCTGGTTTCGTCAGTTTCAGTCCAGCCCGCCGCTAAGGCCAGCATGCGAGTGGAGTGGGCAGTATAATAGTAACTTTGCATCAGCCAGTTTTGGTAAAACTTTAGGTCATTCCAGGGCATTTTATCAAATTCCTCGCTGAGGCGCTGAAAAGCTAGATTGTCGTTCATGTCCAGATTCATTAAAGTCTCCTTCTTTTTTATTTGTTGCCAAAAATTAAATGTTTGCACTTTGCAGTTTTGCAGCGTGGAGAGGTGAGCACTTTCGTGAGTGATGTAACTGACATCCACTTGAACATTGTAGGCCCAGTGGTCTTGCGCCTTGGGAATGCCACCATGGCGATAGAAAATTTCTTGGGTCTTGCGGTTGTTGCGAAAGTATCCCCATAGTTTTTCAGTAGATCCATTTAAGAAATGCAGGACACAAAGACCCATAATTATTTCTGAAAGGGGCAGGTCCGTGTTACTTTTGCGCCACTGCGATGCAATGGTCATATAGGTGATGACGCTGATAGATTCGTAACTGTTGCCCAGTTCTTGCTTAAGGACTTGTGGATAATTGTCAAAATAGGAGTGCTGCAAGGTAAGGGCATTCGCCTGAAAGTCGCGAATCAACATAAAGCCGCAGACTTTGTTGTCAGAGGTCTTTAAACCATAGATATGGCGATCTAAGAACTCATCCGCCGACATTTTTTTGTTAACACCTAGCTCGGCAAAGGTGAGAGGCCACACCTCTTGCCACAAGTCGTAGCACTTTTCCTTGAGCAAGCTAAAGTGCTGTGCCGGAATATGAAAAGGGATCAGGGACGAAGTTGGCTTCATGAACAGCATACTGTTTGCAAACAATATGTTATTCAATTTATTTTTTGTTTAGCTCAAAGTGCCATGTCCTGATTGTTGGATGACTTGGCTGCGTGATGATCGTGAAGTTATTGTTCTATGTTTTTTTCGAGGATCTTTTCTTTTCCAAAGCCACCGCCAGAACCTGAGCAAAGGCTTAAGATATCACCCTTTTTGAATTTCTGTTGGCCCAAGACCGGCAAAGCTTTTTGTTCGCCGGCTTGTTCCAAGGAAACCTCACAGGTGTCCCCATAAGAACAATTTTTTGGCAGTCGCGGGCGGTGCAAGGTTAAGTCCGTCATCCATGCAGCTTGGAATTCATCCCGGGCCTGTAGTTTCATAATTAAACCACGTCCGCCATTATATTTGCCTTTGCCGCCGGAGGAATTGCGTGCATCAACACGCAAAACTTTGACGGGGAAGTCGCGCTCAAGTTGTTCAACAGAGACCCCAGATAAGCGTGCTGATTCGCCTTCGTTGTCACCGGTCGCACCAAAGCCCCCAGGTAACGTCAAATGCGTGTGTTTGTCTTGATACTGGAGATCAAAATTAAGGGCGCAGTGACTGGTGACCGAAACTTCATGCTTTTGATGGATTTGCGCTAAGGCCAACTCAATGGCGGTTTTTAGTGCGGCGACTCCGCAGGTCATGCCTTTATAGGTTGGTGCGGGATATTTTCCGATCAACCAGCAGCCCGCAGGTTTGGTGATTTGCAGAATACCAAAAGAGCCTGAACTTGCGATGTGTTCAAAACCATAAAACTTGCTTAAGGTATGAAAACACACGCCGTAAGTTGCCGACTCGGTCAAAGACACAGTCTTTGCGGAGGTTGTGCCACCGAAATCCAAAGAAATTTTACCATCTTGAATTTCCATATTTAAACGCAGCAATTCGCCGCTGTCTAAAACAACGTCCACCCGCGTTTCTCCAGAAGCGCGTTCACTGATGCGTTGAGTGGCGAAGCGTTTGCATAACTTCAAGTACTCTTCAATCAGTTCGCCTGTGATCGTAAAACCTGTATATTCGATGGCCTCGTGCAATTTTTTAGCTTGGAAAGCCAGGTCTTGAACTTGGTCTTTGAGCCATTGCACAAAGTTCGCAGGGCACGCAGGATGCGCCTGCATGGCGCTTAAGATCATTTCGTTGATCACGCCTTTTTGGCGTAAAGGCATCGGCGGGATGCGCAGACCTTCTTCTTCGACGGACTTTGCAAACTTCACGGTATGGCCTAAAGAGCGCCGCACCACCCACAGTAAGTCTTCAGACACGGCCATGACGAAAGTCATCTCTGATAAAAGACTGCCGCCACTATAAGGATCATTCAAAAGGGCAATGTCGCCTTCTTGCAGTTTCAGGTATTTGCTCACCGTTGTCGCGGCCGTGGTCAAGGTGCCATAGGAGACGGGTGCAGAACCGCGCACAGCCAGGACATCACCTTCGATGGTCATCAAGGCTTCTTCGCCTTTTAAGAAATTATTTAAAAGAGACTGAAAGAGTTCAACTTGGTAATTCATAAGGACTCCTGCAGCGCTTTGATCCCGAAGAGGGCCGTGGCTTCGGATTCGCTAAACTCGCTGCCATGCACGGTGGTGTGCGGATCTTTTTTAAAAGCGTTGGCGAACACGGAAGCTAAAGGACCCGCGACAATCATTTTTTCTGATTGGCGCAACATACAGGCTTCCATGGCTAAACGCTGCAAGGTGAGGCTTTGCATTTCTTTGGTCAAGTGTCCCAAATCCATGTCTCGCGCACTGCTGGTTTTTGCGATGGCGACTAAAGAATTTTTAAAACGCTGAATGCCCGTTGCAGAGCTGCGATCTTCCAGTGCTTGGAGTTTGTTCAGTTTGGCATTTTCAGACCACAGATCTAATAAGCAGGGTTTCTGCCCACGTCCCAAAAACATCGGTCCAGGCTCCCAGCCTTCTTGGGTGTTTGAAAAGTCAAAACGTTGAAACACATTCAAGGCGATTCCCAAAGTAGGCTGAATTGAAAGTTCTTTGGTGCTTAAGTGTGGGACGGCAATTTTGCCCCACGGACTTTCCCACGTTTGTGCCCAGGTATGACTCGAGATTAAAACGAAGTTTTCAAAACCCAAGTACAAGACGTCAGCTTTTATCGGGGAGCCTAATTGCAGCCCCAAAGCCGTGGAGGCGGCAAACTGACTGCCGATATTCTGGGAAACATCTTTTTTAAAGAACTTACCCTCGGACGTGACAAAGTGAATTTCTTCTTCTGTGACGATTCCTTCGAGTGCTTTGAGCACTTCATTTTTGCGATCTTCCAGGACGTTGGAAATCGTTGCATTTAAAGCATTGCGCTTCCAACGTGTGGACTCGTGGGGGGTGTCGCTAGGTTCTGGCGTGAAAACTTGCAAACCTTTTTCTTCAAGATAAGATTTCGCCAATTGCACATGGGCGGGATTGGTTGCCGCATGCAAGAAGTGCAAGCAGACTTTCTTGCAAGACATCAACTGCATCTTCGCAATGATTGGATCTAGCTCCTCGCATTTTAACGGAACTTCGACAGTACCATCGGCTAAAATTCTTTCGTGAATAGAGAACAGTAAGTCCTTACTGGTTAAGCGCTCACCTTTTTCGCAAAGTTGCAGCCAGTGTTCAAAACCTTCAGTGGTGATATGGGCCACGGCTCCACTAAGGTGATAATTCAAAAGTTTTTTTGGTAAGCGGAGGCTGATAAAGGCGGTGGTAGGTTGGTGAGCGCTGTTCTCAGACAAAAATTGCTGCAGAGATTGTTTTAAGTTTTCGCGCAATAAATAACTTCTTTTTTGCGCGACGGGTTTCGAATTGGCAAGAAGGGTGTATTCGGCAAAAGATTCTCCGACACTGACACCCAATACAAAACTCTTTGGCATTTTTAAACGCTCTCTCTATTGAAAATACGCTGGAATATGTTAAAGCTAGACGGACAGGTATAGCAAAATAATCTCCCTAAGCAAAGGATTCTAAAGTGAAGATTTCTCCCGAAATCCTGAACCTGGTTCCGTACAAGCCTGGTAAGCCCATCTCAGAAACGCAGCGTGAGTACGGTTTGACCACCGTATACAAGCTTGCAAGTAATGAAAATCCTTTAGGTACTTCGCCGAAAGCCATGGCGGCAGTGAAACTGGCCTTGGATCATCAAAATCTTTACCCAGACCCTTCTCACTATGAACTGCTGCAAACTTTGTCAAAAGAATGGGGCTTCCCGACAAAACAATTAGCCATTGGCAATGGCAGTGACGAGCTGATTGATTTGTTAACCCGCATTTACTGTGAGCCGGGGGACGGGGTTTTAACCTCTGTTGCGGCTTTTAATGCCTATGAGGTCAGTGCTCCTGCCAATCGCGCGGTCATTCATAAAATTCCAATGAAGCCCGGTTATTTGTTCGATTTGCCGGCAGTGGCGGATTATTTTTTAAGTCATCCAGAAAAGAAAATTCGTTTAATCTTCGTCTCGAATCCGAACAATCCCACAGGGACATTTGTACCTAAAGCAGACGTGGAATCCTTCTTGGAAAAGGTGGGCAATCGCGATGACGTGATGGTGATTTTTGACGAAGCCTACAATGAATTTGTGCGGGATGCTTCGTATGCGTCAGCACAAAATTATATTTCAGAATATAAAAACCTAATCGTTCTGCGCACGTTTTCTAAGATTTATGGACTGGCGGGCTTCCGTTTGGGAGCGATGATCGCGCCGGCGGAAGTGGTTGAGGTTTATAACCGGGTGCGCAAACCTTTTAATGTCAACGATTTAGCGCAAGTGGCGGCAAATGCGGCTGTGCAAGATAAAGAATTTATTGAGCGTTCGCAGCAGATCTGTTGGAAAGGGCTTGATTACTTCTATAAGAAGTTAGAAGAATTAGGCCTGCCGTACATTCCATCTCAAGGGAATTTTGTCATGTTTGACACCCTCCGTGACGCCGCCAAGGTGAACGAAGCATTATTGCGTCGAGGGATTATTATGAGGCCATTGTTAAACTATGGTTTCAAAACGCATTTGCGCTTGAGTGTGGGACTTGAACATGAAAACGAGGCTGCCTTGAAGGCCCTTGCGGAAGTGTTGAAGGAAGTGCCTTTGTTATCATAAGGCGTGTATCGGCAAGCGGGCTTGGGAGCCCGCAGTTGAGTATACTAATGGAGAGTTATGGGAATGGTTATTACGATTGATGGCCCGGCGGCCTCAGGAAAATCTTCAGTGAGCCGAGAGTTGGCTCGTCGTTTGGGGTGGAACTGGGTTTCTACAGGTGCTTTCTATCGTGGATTGGCCTTTGCCGCGATCCAATTGGATATTGATCTAGACGATGTCCAAGCTCTTGCAAAGTTAACCCACGATCCGGTGTGGAGTGTGCAAATGAATGACTCGCGCACCACAGTTTTGTTTCGTGAAAACGATGTGACGGATTTAATCGCGCACGAAGACGTCGGTAATTTCGCCAGCAAGGTCAGCCATTATCCGGAAGTTCGCAAAGCCCTTTTAGACGCCCAAAGAAACTGCAGCAAGGGTCCGCAAGGATTGGTTGCTGAGGGACGTGATTGTGGCACGGTGGTGTTTCCGCAAGCACAGGCCAAGGTTTATTTAACCGCACACAGTGCAAATCGCGCGGCTCGTCGCGCAGCCGAGCTGGGGCTGGACGAAGGCGACATGGCCAAAGCGCAACAGCAGCGCGACTTGCAAGACTCGACTCGGAAAGTGGCTCCGATGGCCGTACCTGAAGATGCATATATTGTCGATACGACCGAGTTGAACCTGGATCAGGTCGTCGAAAAGGTTGTTGAATACGTTCAGAATAAAATTTAGTACCAAAAATAGTTTGGTGTCTTCTTTAAAGCTTCTCTGTCGGGAAGCTTTTTTTTTGTCTTAAAGTGAAACGCTTTTCCTGGGAATGATCATCCTCTGACTCTATTTGATATTTCTTACATTTGACTAACGAAAGTCTAGTCGCACGCCGATAAGATCATTGTATGGGGGAATCATATGAAAACTGCTTTATTAAAAGTTAGTGCGTTCGCGTTGTTAGTTTCTGCTTTTGCTGTTCAAGCACAAGCGGGCTCTTATTCAATGAAGTGTGATGATTATTCTGCCTCGGGCTTTTCTTCTAAAGATGCCTGTTTAAAGGATGGTCGTTGGCACGTGGTTTATGAAAATGAAGGATCCTCTGTGACTTATGGCTCTGTGGAAATCCTCAATAACCACATGGTCGCTGGCGCCGATGTGAAGGTGATTGCTGTGAATCAACGCCTATCCATCAACGGATCGCCAAGCTCGATTTATATCAACATCAATGAAAAATGTCAGCAGGTGTACCGCTCTCAAAGTGGTTCTCGTCCTATTTATTGTTTAAGCCCTTTGCGTTTCTCGGGCGAAGCGAATTCAGAAATCAGTCATGGCTCCGCTCGCTATGGAACTGATGGCCGAGTCTTCTGTAATGGTATCAATTATCCAGGTTCAAATGGCTGCGTTGCAGATCCAATTGCCGCAAAATGGTTGATCAAATACTAGTTTTCTCAAGGAAGACAACGTTTCTGTTTACGAACCAAAGAGGGAACTATGTTTTACAATAAAAAGACTCTATCTCTGTCTTTCTTAGTCTCGTCAGTCGTGGTGGTGATGGCGTTTCAAAACTGTTCGCCAAATGCTTTTACCAATCTTGACAGCTCAAGTTTCTCTTCAGGGGAAACTCCCAATTCCAATTACGGTGGGATTGATGACTCGGACGCTTCGCGCGGCGATGGAACTCAGGGTTTTTCAGAAAAATGTGACGATTACGCTGCCATTGGTTTTGCCTCCAAAGAGGACTGTCTTAAGGACGGCTCTTGGCACTTGGTCGTAGAAACTCCCCAAGGTGGAGGTTCGCCGATCGTCGGCTCTGTTGATGATCTGCAACGGCACATTGATGATCGCGGCAAGCCCGCGCGTCAGCCCTGTGAAGGTCGCCTTGATCCACAGCATCACCGCATTGATCCAGTCGAGCA
>JABWCO010000071.1 GCA_013360185.1 Bdellovibrio sp. | reverse complement strand
CTCTGTGGGACGCATTGTGAGTGTTCTGTTGCATACCTTAATGATGGATGGCCTAGAACTAGATATTGAGCGTCTGGAAAGAATCAACCACAACATTTTAAAGCTAAATGAAAAGGAGCGGCGGCGGCTTTCTGTGCGCCCGATTGAGTGTCTGTGGATTTATCCGTCTCGGGATCTTTCTGAAATGGCCACACAGCGCCTTCAATCTTTACCGTCAACGATTCGCTATTTATTGCGGGGTTTAGGTTCTTTGCAGGACAACAGCGAACTTGCTAGCTATCTGTTGTTTAACTCCAGCTATTGCAGCGAACTTATAGAATTAGGATACGAAGATGGAAAGCTTGCCAAAGAGCAGATTATGCGTCTGCTCTGCCCTTAGATGAATATACTAAATTTCTACTTGAATCCCCACTTCGATCACTTGATTCGGTGGAATTTTAAAGAATGCTGTCGGTCGTTGCGCATTTTTAGACATCACCGCAAATAGACGTTCGCGCCAATGCGCCATGCCCGGATCCCCGGGGCGTTGAGGCCCCTTGTCTGCGATAATCGTTTCCCGCCCCAACACGAAGGTTGTGTCATTGACGTTAAAATTAATATCTTGCTGCCGACACGCTTCTAAGATGTGTTTCATTTTCGGTGTTTCCATAAATCCATAGTACGCCAAAATTCGGTACATATTTGGAATGACTTCTTGGATGGAAATACGATCCTTTTTGCTTACAAACGGAACCTCACGAGTTTGAATCGTTAAGATCGCCACACGTTGATGTAATACTTTGTTATGTTTAAGGTTGTGCAACAGTGGCACAGGAACACCCCACGGGTCCCCGGTCATGTAAATCGCAGATCCTGGGGCACGCAAAGGAGGCTCACGCAAAATCTTCTGACAGAATTCTTCAATCGGCATCGAACGTTCCTTCAAACGACGGAACAACACCTGGCGACCTTTTTGCCATGTCGACATCAATACGTAAATTAGCGCACCGATTGCCAACGGCACCCAACCCCCATGCGTGATCTTACGAATATTCGCACCGAAGAAGGCTAAGTCCATAATCAAAAAACTGCCCCAAATGACGGCAGCCTTCAAAAGACTCCACTGCCACTTTTGACGAGACACTACATACGCCAATATCGTCGTAATAACCATGGTTCCGGTTACGGCAATTCCGTAGGCCGCAGCCAGATTGCTAGAGGTTCTGAAAGTTAAAACCAGCCAAATGACCCCGATGAACAAACCCCAGTTCACAGCCGGCACATAAATCTGTCCGATCTCTTGACTGGAAGTATGAACGATTGAAATACGAGGACAGAAACCCAGTTGAATCGCCTGGCGAGTGATCGAGAAAACCCCAGAAATCAAGGCTTGCGAAGCAATAACTGCCGCCAAGGTCGCAAGAATGACCATTGGTAATACTGCCCATTTTGGTGCTAACATATAAAACGGATTAGAAATGGCTTCGGGATTATTTAATAACAACGCCCCTTGCCCAAAGTAATTTAAAGTCAATGCCGGTAAGGCAATAAAAAACCAAGCCAGGCGAATGGGGCGTTTGCCGAAATGCCCCATGTCGGCGTAGAGCGCCTCGCCTCCGGTGACCACTAGAAATACTGATCCCAAAACAATAAAGCCATGCCAGCCATTGCGAATGAAAAACTCAAAGGCGTGATGAGGCAAAAGAGCTTCGAAGATGTGCGGATTTTCCACCATACCGTGAATACCCAAGGCCCCTAACGTGAAAAACCACAAGAGCAAAATAGGACCGAAGATAACGCCGATTCTGCCTGTACCGTATTTTTGCATCAAGAAAATGGCGTTAATAACAAAAATAGTTAAAGGAACGATAAAAGAGGAAAACTGCGGCGCTACGATCGACAAACCCTCCATCGCAGATAAAACTGAAACCGCCGGAGTGATCATTCCATCCCCGTATAATAAAGCGGCCCCAAACAGTCCTAAAATGGTCATCACCCAACGACCGCGTCCCGCAGACTCTTTATTACTTTGGCTACGCACAGCAAGCGCCATTAAAGACAGAATCCCACCCTCACCCTTATTGTCGGCGCGCATAATGAAGGCCATATACTTTACACAGATCACAATGATCAAAGTCCAAAAAATTAAAGACAGAATGCCGATCACATTCTCTGGTGTTGGCATCAAGCCATATTCACCAAAACACTCGCGCAAAGCGTATAAGGGACTTGTTCCGATGTCGCCAAAAACGACCCCCAACGCACCCAAAGATAACATCAAGACATTATTATTCTTGCTCTGATTCGGATTTTCGATAAGACAACCCCAGTTTTTTTTCAGAATTACAAGACTTTAGTTTAGACAGGAAGCTTGTCGTTGTCAGTACACTCTCATTTGTAATGGCGCACAGCGCATCATTGCAGAATGTTTAGTTGCCTTCAAATTGAGCGACCTGAGATCATAAAAGCACTATGACACGCAGTTCGATCTTTCGTTCTAAATGGCTCCTAGCTGCTTTGTTGATTTTAGGCTTGTTATACTTTGATCTTCAGATGGAAACAAAGCTGTCACAACAAACCTTAATCCCTACTTCTTTTTCGCAGCAATCGTCGCGTTAGCGTCGATCTCGAAAGCCGTCAAAGCTTCCGTGAACTTCTTAAATCCTTTAGCTTGTTTGATCAAAAGCTGATTGCAAACCTCGTCAGTGATTACGCCACTGGCATCTAAAATCTTAAAGACATTCATTAAGAAGACACGTTCCGGATAGATATAGGCATTTCTGTAACCAAAGATTTGCTGTAAATGTTCAACCGGACGAAGGGCCCCAAACATTCCCCCTAAGCCCACAAAACACACCGGGCGAAATTCAAAAGAGTCCGGATACTTCAAGTGATCGATGAAGTATTTCAAGATACCTGGCATAGAGCCATTGTACTCCGGGCAAATAACAATCAACCCCTCACTGTGTAACACTTTGTCCATGTAAGGCTTCATGCCATCGGACGTCGTGCCATATTGCAAATTTTCATGCAGCGGAGCTTTCATCTCTTGCAGATCGATGATCTCAACGTGCTCACCAAGATTTTTGTAAATAGCCTGCACGTGTTTGGCAACCTTCAAGGTGTTTGAACCCGGACGATCTGTTCCTGAGATAATATACTTCATACGCAATTCTCCTAGACAAAGTCCTATACATTTCGCTGTAATAAAACACAAGAGTCAACTGCGAGGAGAGATCGGTGACGCAAGCAAAAATTTGGTTCATTCTGAGCGAAGGGCAAGTCAAAGGCCCGCACGATCAAAGCGAAATCGAAACTCTTCTGGTGTCGGCAAAGGATCCGCAAATTTGGGGGCGGGGCTTACCTGAGTGGCTAAACCCCACGCGCTGGCGGCAAAGCTTAAAAAACCTTCAAGCTCCTTCAGCCAACTCTCCGGAAGCCGAAGAAATTTGGCATGTGCGCATTGAAGGCAAAGAAAAAAATCCTTTTAAGTATTCAGAGCTAGTTCCCTTTCTAAAAAACCTCACAGATTTTTCAGCAGTGGACGTACGCCACGGAGAAAATGGAGCCTGGAAAGAAGTTTATGCTGTTCCCCGCGTAGTCGAAGCCTTAGGGATCAGTCGCCGTTCACACCCCCGCGTTCCGATCGTGGGCACCCTTGACTGCAAAAGCGCTCAAGGAGATTTTAGCGCACGGGTAATCTCAATCAGTGAAGGGGGATTGGGGATTAACGACGCAAAAAGCTTACAGATCGGACAAAAGTTTAAGGCCACCTTGACGAGCCCTAATCTTTTTTCAAGTATCGATACGACTTGCGAAGTGGTCTATGTCGGTAACGACGGATATGCAGGCTTGCGCTTTGTGGGTCTTCCGGCAGAGTTTAAAAATTCTATTATCGAGTATGTGAATAAGTTTGCCTCTGCATGAAATACTTAGCCGGGGTCTTTTTTATTTTTGCGACCTCTAATAGCGAAGCGCGGCTTTTTAAAGAGTGGAGCTTGCATCTTGAAAGCAAAATTGAATCCACGCTTTATCCTGAAGAATTTGGCACAAACACCAACAAAAATTTAAATCGCTTAGAGTTAGTGCCAATTTTTGATCTTAAGTTCAGTGACGGATGGAAGGTGTTCATAAAACCAACCTTCGTCGCAAACCCGGATAATAACTCTAGCGAAGAGCGCACCTTTTTTGATCCCGCAGAAGCCTATCTCCGCTATAAGAGCGACCTCTTCACCCTCCAAGCGGGCAATAACATTTACTCTTGGGGCGTGACCGATGGTTACAACCCGCTCGACGTTGTAAATTCGAAACAGTATTTCGATCCCTTGCACAGCAAAAAACTTGGCTCCCCGTCTGTTTCAATCACGCAAAGTTGGGATACCTGGGACACGCAAGCCGTTTATATTCCTTGGAATCCTGGAGCCACCTTACCCGGAACAGAAAGTCGTTGGTTGCCACGAGAAATTTTTGTGCCGGAAAGCTTAAACAATGACCAGGTTTTGCTGTTGCCACCCTCGTTGCGGTATCAATACGGCTCTCGGGACGACTTAAACGAAGCCCGCCGCAACAACTATGCTGTGCGCATATCGCGTCAGGGCGATCACTTTGATTTTAATTTAAGCGGCTATGAAGGAGTCGCTTCCTTTCCCTTAATCCAACCGCAAGTCACCGGGAATGTAATTGCAGTGGCACCAAAAACCGTGATTCAGGTAGACCCGGATGTTGTCTTAAATACGAAAAATTATAAAATTCGTCAGGGGGGGCTTTCCTTGGTGAATCACACCTGGGATGTTTTATTTAAATATGCCACAAGCTATACCCAAAGTATGGGTGACGATAAAAATTTGCCAGGCTGGAACCATGAAAATGTCGTGGCGCTTGAAAAAACTTTTAATCTAGGTTCTAGCGGCGTGTTGATCGCGGTCTTGCAACATTCTTTTATTTTTTCTGAAAAACAAAACGAGTCGAATTTATCAGTGACAGAAATTTTTCGCAAAGCGTGGATGCTGGGGGGAAAACTATCCTGGCACGAAGTTTGGAATTTTTCTTTCTTAGGACTTTATGACCAACAACGTTATAGCACTTACCAAGAGTACTCTTTGGGGCGACGTTTTTTCGATACTTGGTCATTGACCGTCTCTGCAAACTTTATCGCTGGAACTACGGAAACACCATTAGGTGTTTATAGCAAAAATGATTCTTACAGCTTGGCTCTGTCGCGCTCGTTCTAGGGACTTAAGTACAACGTCACATCTTGTCCCGAGGGCGCTGCAAATCCCCTGACCTTAAGCTTTAAGGTGTCTGCTAAAGGGATTTCTGGTATGTCGAAGGTCATAGTCTTACCAGCAACAGCGTCGCGTGCATAATCGCGGATCAAAGAAGAGGAAAAGCGTTTTGACGGCGAGTACTTACTCAGGAATCCAGCATCCCACTGCGAGTTTAAGGACAACGCGGGTTGAGTCATCGTTGTCAGCAGTTTTCCGTCTATTACCTTAAGTGCAATTTTCGTATCGATATAACTGCTGAAATTCATAAATGGCACCATTTGAGCGCCCTTCGGAGCCTTCATGCGCGCAAAAAGCGGAGCTTTCATTCTGTAATTCAACCCTTCACCTTGAATCTCGATGTTCTGATTCGAAAAAATATCAAAGATGAATTTCGAGTGTTTGGGAAAATCCATTAAGGCCGGCCATACAAAGAATTGATAAAAACGCGAACGCATGAGTGTCGCAAATCCAGGAATGGCACTCGAATCAACTTGGTGCGACCATGAATTTGCTGCGTAAGCCTGGGTGGCAATTTCTTTTATAAAATCTTTTGGCAAACGCAAAAAGGCCTGTTTTTCAGAGGCACCATCTTCACCTTTAAGTAACTTTAAATTTTGCACTTCTTTATCTGGAGCCTTTAAAAAAGAAATCTCAAGATTCCCGCGTGCCCGAATCCCCTGCTCCCCCAAATCACGATACTCGGCAATACTCATAGCCACCTGAATGTCCGGCCGTGATACAAGCAATCTTCGAGTTTTAGAGAAATCAAAAGAAGTCCCTTGAATCGCGTCACTCACATATTTTTTTAAATTTTCTTTTTGTGAACTGACGAAGCTGACGGAGTCATTTGAGATCGCCTCAACAGCCTCACTGATCAATCCCTCAAATCCCTGCACCCCCGTACAACTTAAGGCGCCGACCTTCCAGGCTCCTGTGGACCACTTTAAATTCACATCTTGCACCTCAACCTTCGCCGTTGTACCGCCCACAACGGGAGTCACAGCCACCGCGAATTCTCCTAGACCCGGGGTTAAGTTCAACACAACATCTTTACACAAAGCCTGGATGCGAAAGCGACCGACAATGCCACCGACCTCTTTTTCAACGACATGATCGACCGAGACCTCGGAAATATGAACCTGAGCCTGCATTCCCTTAGAAACAACAGTGAGTAAATTCCCTCCGCTACCTAAGGTGGGCTTTTGCAAATGGGTTCTCATATTTAGGTTCACGCCTTTAAGCTGGACGGGCACTCCTTGGGAGACCATTTGTTGATCAGAAAATTGCCAGTTCCCTTGAAATTCCCTGCCCACAAAGGTTTCCCAGCCGTCATCGATCAAATGTTCTTGAAACTGTCTAGGAATTACCAATTCAAACTCTGAATTAATTTGTGCAAACGAAAATGCGTGCGAAGATGTTAAGATTGTAAGAAGGCCAACCGATAAATTTCTCATCATTGTTTTAACCACCATGCTTTTAAGATACGGCTTTAAAATAAAAATCTAAAGTAACTTGTTCATAAAGAATCGAAAGAAGACAAAGCATGAACGAAAAAAAATCAGTCGACGCCAATGTTGCAAATACCGTCAAAAAGATCTCCATCTTCGCGTTACTTTTCATTTTCTCTTTAACGATTCTAAGTCTGTTCGTTCTTCCGCAACTAAAAACACAGTACAGCCTTAAACAATTCTTACCTCAGGATAACCCGCGCCTGCAGCGCGATGAACACACTCGCCAGGTCTTTCAACTTTCCGAGGCACAACCTTTTATTATTACAGCAAAGCTTTCAGGAAACAGCGAGACCTGGTTTAAAAAAGAAAGTATTGAAAGCTTAGAAAAACTCACAGAACTTTTGGTGCACTTTCCTGGCGTGAAATCGACCTTAAGCTTGGCCACCGTACAAAGTGCAATAAACAGTGATAATAGCCTAAGTGTCGGACCCTTATTAAAAAATCTGCCCCAGGAAAAGTGGTCCTTAGAAACATTAAAAAACCCTCTTATTTCACCGACGTTAATTTCAAAAGACGGTCGTATTGCCTCAGTGATTGTGACGATCGATTCCCTCGATACCGAAGCCTTAAAGCATTTGCGCGAAAATCTTGAGGTGACAGCCCGAGCGGCCTTGCCGTTTTCAAAGGTCGAAATCGGCGGCACACCGGCCGTGCAAACGGATGTAGGTCTTTTGCTACAACGGGAAATTCGCAATTTTGTCATCCTCGGTTTTATCGCATGTTTTTTTGTCCTGGCCCTGATCTTTAAAAATTGGTCCCCGCTGATTATTTCTTTTCTAATTATTATCTGTGCGAATGTGTTGACCTTGGCAGCCATGGCTTTGGCAAACTCTCCTTTCTCAATTCTTTCAAGCACCATTCCCATTTTAACGACAGTCGACGTGGTTTCCCTTGTGATACATACTCTTTTGCGACTGACCGAGGAACGCAAAAATCAGCCACATCTTGATCACACTTCGTTAGTCAATTACACTTTTAAAACATTGCTCGGTCCAAACTTTTTTGCATCAACAACAACGATGATTGGTTTCCTAGCTCTGTTGACGGTGAAAGTTCCACTGATCCGCGACTATGGCGTAACCGCCGCCGCCGCCATCGTTTTAGGTTGGGTGGTCACAACCATCTTGCTTTATCCTTTATTACATTTTTTACCCGAACCCACGGCGCGTATTTGGGCGTGGAAAAAAGCCCGCTGGGGACTGTATCTGTTTCGCAGATCGGGTGTGTGGGCATTCTTGGTCATATTGGTGTGTTCGGCTCTGGCATTAAAAGGGCAACATCTTTCATGGTCTGCACGCTTGTTTGATGACTTGCCACAAAACCATCAGGTGCGTTTGTCGACAGAAACTATCGACAAAGAACTGGGTGGCATGATCCCAATAGACATCGAAATTAAAGGCGGCGCAGAGGTCTGGAATGACCCCGTGTTGTTAAGTAACTTAGATTCCTTCCTTACAGAGGTACGCGGTATGAGTGGCGTTGGCAGTGTCGTTGGCCTACCGGACCTTGTCGCCGCCGCGAACTTAAATAGTGCGCGTTTACCTGCAAGCCGCTCGTCAATTGCCGAGGTGTTCTTTTTATATTCATTAGCCAGCCAGAGCCCCCTAAAAAACTTCCTGACAACAGACTCTGCCAACACACGGGTTTCCATTCGCACGCGGGATTTGCCTGGGAATGAACTGCACGCCTTGGTCAATAGTATCCACGAAAAAGCGCAAACGCGCTTTCCAAGTATGCAGGTCGAGGTGACCGGCATGGGTTCAACCATTCACCACTTAAACAATGACCTTTCCCACGAACTGATTTTCGGATTTTGGCAATCTATGGCGGCCATTTGTTTGGTTCTGATTTTTGTATTTAAGTCTGTGCGCTGGGCGGTGGTCGCTTGCATTCCCAATTTAGTTCCTCCCGCGGCTCTTTTAGGATTCTTAGCGGTATCAGAAACACCGATCAAGCCCAGTGTCGCAATTATTTTTTCGATTGCCTTAGGTTTGGCATTTAACAATACCGTGTATCTATTAGAGCGTTTACGCACGTTCCAAAAGAACTCCAAATCAAAAAATCTTGAGATCGAACGCACCCTGTGGCGCGAAGGAAATCCATGTTTGATTTCTAGCATGACGCTTTTTGCGGGATTCTCTGTATTTATGGCGTCTTATTTTGCCATGAATCGCATCTTTGGTTTTTATATGCTTTTATCTATGTTGGCGGGTTTGGTCGGCGACTTGGTTTTATTGCCGACGCTGCTAAAAAGCTGCCCGTGGATATTAGCTCCCCTCAGTATAAAAAAGGAAAAAGTCATGGCGACAGCGGCTTCGTTAATATTAGCAGTGTTTTTCTCTCTAACACCGAGCTTGACCCAGGCCCAAACCGCGACGACTCAATCTATTGGCCAAGAAATGGCACAACGGCTCCGCGCAAAAGACGAAGAATTTGTCGTCAACATGAAAATCATCGAAGCCGATGGTTCGAGTAAAGACCGTCAAATGAAAATTTGGCGCCTCAGTCCCGCGAAGAAAGAACATTATCTTTTAGTCCGGATGCAAAAACCCCAAGACTTAAAAGACACCGCATTGCTAGCGACCCTTAAGGACGACAAAGAAGAAAAATGGATCTATCTCCCCTCTTCGAAACAAACCCGCCGCCTGACCGGGGAAAGTGGACAAGGCGGCATCTTGGGCTCTGAGTTGAGTGTGGAGGATTTTGATTTTAATCGCGAACAGGGCGCTGAAAACGTATTGAAGAAAGAAACCGAAATTGCCGGCAAAAAATATTATATTGTTGAAAGCGATGTCAGCGGGACTTCTAGCAGTTATTCAAAAGTCATCAGTTATATCTCTGCCGCCGATTACTTGCCGATCAAGGTAGAATCCTATGATAAACAGGGAAAGATCTCAAAAACCTTGGACTTCTTAGGCTATAAAAAAGTGCCTGGCGGCAAATGGAGAGCCTCAAAAATCAAGATTAAGAATGTCCAGAATAAACGCGGCACGGAAATTACTATTACGAATATTAAGATCAATCAGAATTTAAAAGTTAGTAAATTTACGCCCAAAGAATTGGCGGAGAACTAGAACCCCTCTCCCCGCCTCTACTCTTCGCGAAGAGTTTTTTCTAAGCTGCCATCCTCGCGCATGGCCTCGATGGCCTTAGAAAACGTGGCCGCCAAGACTTTTCCTTCAGAATTCCCCTGAAAGGCAAAAAATACTGGCGTCGCAAAAATCGGTACCTTTTTATCGAAGCGAATATTCTTTTCACCACTTAATTGCAGAGCCTTTAAGCCCGAGCGCTCTTCAACGACAAAAGCATCGATCATCTTCTTACCCAGTTTTTGCATATTAAGAACGTCGTCCTTAGCGTATTCAAAACGGATTTTCTTATTCTCCCGCAATTCTTCGCCGTAATTATAGCGGAAGGTCAGGCCGACCTTCTTTCCTTCAAGATCTTTTAGACTTTTTAAGACTAAGTCTTGGCGGTAAAAAACAAATCCCACCTTACGATAGTACTCCACGCTCTTGGCACTGTTCACCGGAGTGTGTCCCTCCAGAGCCGGAAAAAGACCGTCCACCTTACCATTGCTAAAAGCTAAGTGAGCTTTACCGGGCGGATGAAGAACTATTTTTAAATCTATCTTTTCCCGTCGCGCAATTTCTTTGACCAATTTTATAAAAAGGCCCTTCTCTTCATTTTCAACCATGAGAGGAATAGGAAATGTCGCAAGAACCACGGGTTTCGCATAAGCTTGGACACATACAATAACGTACAAAAAATATATCCAGAAAAGTCGCATCAGCCTATTAACATTTCGAGCACGCCGTTTGGCAAGAAAATTAAAAATTATTTAGATTAATGTTTTTTCAGAAATCCGAACCCCAAGTGTGGAGTTGCGCTTTCCGACAAACCCCGGCCGCACGGTGATGGCAAAATGGGCGCGCTGAAGTGCATTTTTTAAACTCACGCGGCAAGCGTATGTAGAAAACCAACAGGTTTCCGCAGCCCCCTCATGAAGCACTTTAAAAAGAAAGTCCTCCCCCCACAAAAAGGGGGTCGTTTTTGAACTGAAGGCATCATACATAATACCATGATAACGATTTACAAATTTGAAATCCTCGGTCAGCGCGCCTTGCAAATCATCTAACTGTGTAAAATGAGCGCGCAAAAAATCTAGGAGGTCGCCTTCGCTCAGGCCTGTCCCCAGAAGTACACTGCCTAAGACAGAATTATAGGTTTTGCGGACTTCAGAAGAAAGCTCATTTTCGTACCCGTGCAGCCATTTATAGAAGTACTCCCGCAGTTCCGGAAGACTTTCGTAAGTTGTGATTCGTCCAACATCAGAGGCGCGCCGCCCAAGCAGCAGAGCTTCACGAGCGATCGTCATTTCAATGTACCCCATGCCTAAGCCAACAATTAGGAAGTTCGGGCGGATTACTTTTTGCAAAATTTCGCGAATGGGGGTGCCGTAAATTAACAAGGTCTCGGCACAGGCTCCACCGGAATGGTGCATGGATTCGCCTTTGTATTTACTTGGATCGACGGATTCCAGCTGGCGCAGACTGAGGCTGCCATCCTCAGTCATTTCTGTTTCAAATCCGATGTCTTTCCAAAGCTTCATTCCTGGCAATTCCCGATGACTTACGTTGACTTCCCGCAGAAGGAAACTGTACAAGCTTCCCATGGAAAAAGGTTGGTTAGGTCTTCCCTATCATACTATCAGTGATCACTACAATAAACTCTTTGGTGAGAAGGTTTATAAGATTCCTGTATCTGTGGTTGATGACTGTCCCAACCGGCGTGGCCTGAAGGGCATGCAAACGTGTGTATTTTGTGATGTCTGGGGCTCTGCCGCTAACAAAGACAGCCTGACCATGGAGTTACGCACACAGATTGAAACGTATAAGGAAAAAATCTCGAAGCGTTACAGCTCCAAGGCCTTCCTAGTCTATTTCCAAGCCTATACAAATACTTTTACGAAGGTGTCCGCCTTACGCCACAACTTCGATATCGCCCTGTCATATCCGTGGGTGAAGGGCTTTACCTTAGGGACTCGCCCAGATTGTTTATCAAAGTCCGTTTTGGATTTGTGGCAAGAATACCATGAGCGCTCGTTTGTTGCCGTGGAACTGGGTGTGCAAAGCTTCTTTAATGATCAATTAGAGTTCATGCGCCGCGGACACTCGGCCGAAGCCTCATTGGAAGCCATTCACAAGATTGCCTCAAGCACCAAAGTGGATTTGGGTATTCACTTAATCTTTGGCAATCCCGGAGAAACTGACGAAACCATCGTAAAAACGGCCGAGATCGTCAACACCCTGCCTATCACCAACGTGAAGCTGCACAACCTGCACGTCTTAAAACAGACTCCACTGGAAGAAATGTATCACCGTGGGGAATTCACGCCGATTGATCGCGAGACTTATGCGCATCGTGTGGAGCTGTTTCTGCAGCATCTTTCGCCGCGCTTTGCTTTGCACCGCCTGGCGGCCTATTCCTCGCGTTGGGACGAGTTGATTGCTCCGGAGTGGACGAAAGATAAAATGGGCACGCATCAGTACATAATTGATTATTTACGCGCGCGAAAATCCTATCAATCACAACTTTTAAGCTTGGATTGTGCGTCCGATCGCTTGTTGCAAGAATTTCTGCAAAAAAAATCCGTTCCCACACCTCTTCATCCTGCTTAGTTTTTACACAATTTAAGATCGTGTAAGATCAGTACAGGAAATACCCTGTTTAAAACAGCCTTAGACAGACTTTTATGCCTAGACTTTAGTTTTAAGAGGTAAAATACCAAAATCTTGCTAAAACTTTTTGCAGGCTAATAGAATCAAGAAGAGAATTATTTCTGCCTAATTGATCAGCAATGTCACAAAAAACTTAGCGTTATCTTGAAAAATATACTTGCTTCTTAATCGAAAGAACTGAAAGATCAGAAAAGAGATCGATACCCGCCTTATTGATGAGGCACCTACAAGAGACCCCTAGATATAGGGGTTGGCTGAAAGAAAACTGACAGCAGCTTAAGGGAGGTTTCCAGAGATTTTTACTCAGGACCAACGGCTAAGGATTAGCAACTCTATCTCAACCCATACTACATCTATATATTGAACCGCGATCTGAATCTTTGCGAGGGGCAAATATTCGGACGGGGATTTTTTTGCCCAAAAGGAACGGGGCAGAGGGGATACACCATGTTGGAAACAACAGCTCACATCATGAGAGTTAAAAAAAGAGATGGCACGTTAGAGCCGGTCGACGTCACGAAGATCGTTGAACGCGTGACTCGCAATTGCCAAGCGCTGACACAAGTAGACCCACTTCGTGTGGCCACCAAAGCAATCAGCGGCCTTTATGATGGAGCAACGACGAACGAGCTTGATAATCTTTGTATTCAAACAGCATCTTTGCTTATCGGCGAAGAGCCTGAGTATTCTCGTTTGGCAGCCCGTCTTCTTTCTACTTATGTCGATGAGGAAGTTCGCTCTCAGAAAATTCAATCTTTCGCGGACTCTGTGGCTTATGGTTACAAAGCCGGTCTTTTAGCTGAAGGCACTTTTAAATTTGTAGAAGCTAATAAAGCAGCTTTGTGCGCAGCTATCGAACCTTACCGCACGGATCGTTTTGAGTACTTCGGCTTAAGAACTGTTTACGATCGTTACCTATTGAAAAACCCAACTTCACGCCAAGTATTCGAAACTCCTCAATACTTCTTCATGCGTGTGGCTTGTGGTCTTGCGCAAAACGTGGATGAAGCTATCGAATTTTACCGTTTGATTTCTTCCCACGATTACATGGCGTCAACTCCGACGTTATTTAACTCGGGCACTTTGCGTCCACAAATGTCATCTTGCTATCTTTTAGATTCTCCAGATGACGATTTGTCAGCGATCTACAGCAAATACACAGACATCGCCCTTCTTTCTAAATTTGCTGGTGGTATTGGTGTGGCTTACTCTCGCGTGCGTTCACGTGGTTCTTTGATCAAAGGCACGAATGGCCATTCAAATGGTATTATCCCTTGGTTGAAAACCATGGATTCATCTGTCGCGGCTGTAAATCAAGGTGGAAAACGTAAAGGTGCTGCGTGCGTTTACCTTGAAACTTGGCATGCAGATATCGAAGAGTTCCTTGAACTTCGCGACAACACAGGTGATGAAGCAAAACGTACTCACAATTTGAATTTGGCAAACTGGGTTCCAGATTTGTTCATGAAACGCGTAGAGGGCGATGGCATGTGGTCTTTATTTGACCCACGTGTTGTTCCGCACTTCGTTGATATTTATGGTCCAGAGTTCGAAGCGGCTTACGTTGAAGCAGAAACTCAAAAACTTTATACCAAACAAGTCAAAGCTCGTGATTTGTATTCACGCATGATGAAGACATTGGCGCAAACAGGCAACGGCTGGATGACATTTAAAGATGCATCAAACATGAAAGCCAACCAAACTGGCGAGCCTGGAAATGTGATCCATTTGTCAAACTTGTGTACTGAAATCCTTGAAGTGACTTCAAACAAAGAAACAGCCGTTTGTAACTTGGGTTCTGTGAACTTAAGCCGTCATATCGAAAACGGTCAATTCAACTTCGAAAAACTGGCGAAATCTGTTCGCACAGCTGTGAAATACTTAGACCGCGTTGTGGATATCAACTTCTACCCTATTTCAACGGCTCAAGATTCAAATCACAAATGGCGCCCAGTGGGCCTCGGCGTGATGGGTCTTCAGGATGCTTTCTTCCAATTGAAACTTCCTTTTGATTCCGCAGCAGCTCGTGATTTGTCAGCGAAAATTCAAGAAGAAATTTACTACAATGCTTTATTAACTTCTTGTGAATTAGCTGAAAAACACGGACCGCATGGCGCTTTCGAACAAACTCGCGCAGCGAAAGGTTTGTTGCAATACGACCTTTGGGGCGTGACACCGACTCAGCCAGAGCGTTTTGAAAAACTAAAAGAACGTATCAAACAACACGGCTTGAGAAATTCTTTGCTGATCGCGATCGCTCCGACTGCAACTATCGCTTCTATCGTAGGTTGCTACGAAGCTATCGAACCACAAGTATCTAACTTGTTTAAACGTGAAACACTTTCGGGTGAATTCATGCAAATCAACAAGTACTTGGTGTCTGATTTGAAAGCGATCGGTTTGTGGAATGACGAAGTTCGTAACGAAATCAAACTTCAAGACGGTTCGATCCAAGACGTGAATGCAATTCCTCCGCAATTGAAAGAGTTGTATCGCACAGTTTGGGAAATCCCAATGAAGTCATTGATCGACATGGCCGCTGATCGTGGCGCATACATTGACCAAGCTCAATCTTTGAACTTGTTCATGGAAGTTCCAACCATCGGTAAAGTTTCTTCAATGTATATGTATGCATGGAAGAAAGGCGTAAAAACGACTTATTACTTGCGTTCTCGTCCAGCGACGAAAATCGCAAAAACAACTGTGACTAAATCTACCAACGGCGTAGACATGATGGCAGCAGCGGCTGCGAACACCATGGATGCAGCCCCGGTAGCAACAGAGACTGAAAAGAAAACTTATTCAGACTCTGAAGTGATCGCATGTTCTTTGGAAAATCCAGAGGCTTGCGAAGCTTGTCAGTAGCCCGCCTTCGCCAAGGCTTCGGCGGGACTTGTCCCGCTGGAGCTAGGTAAGGACGTTTTTTTAATTTTTTTCTCTTTAGACCCGAAATGGGCCTGCCACGCCGAAGCTTCAGCGAAGGTGGGAAAGGTGTTTTATGATTTTAAATCCCGGTTTTGACTTAACTTTACGCCCAATGAAATACCCTGTTTTTTACGAAATGTATAAAAATGGTATTAAGAATACTTGGACTGTGGATGAAGTTGATTTCTCTACAGACCTTGTTGATTTGCACTCAAAAATGACTCCGGCAGAGAAGCATTTGATTTCTCGTCTAGTCGCTTTCTTTGCGACAGGTGATTCTATCGTAGGCAACAACCTTGTATTGAATCTTTACAAGCACATCAACAGCCCTGAAGGCCGTATGTACTTATCTCGTCAGCTTTATGAAGAAGCTTTGCACGTGCAATTCTATCTGACTTTGTTGGATAACTACATCCCAAATCCAGATGAGCGCGCTGAGGCTTTTGCTGCGGTTGAAAACATTCCTTCAATCAAAAAGAAAGCAGACTTCTGCTTTAAATGGATTGATTCAATCAACGAACTTGAAGTTTTAAACACGAAAGAAGATCGTCGTCGTTTCTTGATGAACTTGATCTGCTTTGCAACTTGCGTAGAAGGTCTCTTCTTCTATGCGGCTTTTGCTTACGTCTATTTCTTACGTTCAAAAGGTCTTTTGGCAGGTTTAGCTTCGGGCACGAACTGGGTTTTCCGTGACGAGTCCATGCACATGGCTTTTGCGATTGAAGTGATCAAGACGGCACGTCGTGAAGAACCAGATCTTTTTAATTCGCAAATGGAAGACATGGTCACACAAATGCTAGAAGACGCGATCGAGTGTGAAATGGAATTTGCCAACGACGTTTTACAACTTGGCGTTGCAGGTCTTTCGCCGAAAGATATGCGCCAGTACTTAGAGTATTGCGCAGACCAACGTTTAGAAAGTTTAAACATTGCTCCTCGTTATAACGTAAAAAATCCGTTTGGTTTTATGGAACTGCAAGACATGCAAGAACTTGCAAACTTCTTTGAACGTCGCGTATCTGCATACCAAACAGGTATCAGTGGCGCAGTTTCTTTTGACGAAACTTTTTGAAAAACGCGATTCTTTGGTCCTTATTTTTTATAATCTGTATGGGGGTGGGATTTCTGCACGGAGTCCTACCCCAAGGCATTTCTAAAAGCTATTTTGTCAGTCCACAAAAAATCCAAGTCCTGACCACGGACGAAATTCTTTTTCCAGAAGAGACTCGGCAACGTTTAGAAAAAGAACTCAACGTAAAATTCTCTGTCCTAATCACTCGCGACTGGGATGCCATTATTGCCAATACGGTGGCCAGCCCTGCTGTGGATTTGATTTTTCTTCCGTCTTTTTGGGCGAACACTTTAGGGCGGCAAAATCTTTTAGCAAATGTCGCGGGCCCACGCCAAGAGCTCTTTCAACGGGTGGCTTCAGATTTTACCGCAAAACCTCGAGAAGATTTTAAGTTTCTGCCTTTTTACTGGATGAAAACCAGCATCAAAAGCACTACGGAAGAATCTTTTCCTGACTTCTTAAAAAACAAAAAAGAACCCATTTTATTTTTATTAGCCGATGAAGACTTACTGCTAAAACACTTCCAGATCTGGAAAGCCCAGGGGCTGTGGGATTTGGTCGCACAAAAGAAAATTTTAACTCTGCAAATTGATCAGATGTCCCGAGATATCCCTCTTGAGGGAGCTATGGAGATGTCTCTTTCCCAGGATATCCCCGAAGCAACCTTAGACCAACTAAGTGCGCTGTTAATTTGGGGCGCGGTCATCCCGGTCAATTCCCTAAAAAAAGACAAGGCTTTGGAAGTTTTAAACACTCTGACGACTCCGGAGTATCAGGAGCGCTCGTTGTTGAAGACGCCTTTTAATTCGACCTTCTCAACCGTCACTAGCAATGAAATCCCTTTACAACGCCGGGCCCAGTTCATTCGTGACCTTAAACTTAAAGATACGATCATCTTAGAAACAAAAGACCAAGATGCCACACTCAAGTTGCGCACTGATTTTAATTTTATTTTGTAAAAGCCGAATTATTTAGAAAGAGTCACCGTATTAGAGGCCATGTCGTTAACTACGACCTGGTTATTCGCGTCCCAGGCCTGAATAACCAAACGCAAAGAGTGCACCCCCGAAGCCAGAGCACCAGAATTGATAACAAGGTTAAAGCGGCCATTTTTGCAACTTGCCGTTCCCGTGTTGTTCGCCGTTGCAGGATTTACATCCACAATATCTATTTGTGCATTATTTTTTAAAACAAAAATCGCATGACGTGGAAAGGTCGACGTGTAACATTCGCCCGCCACTTCGACTTTATCTAAGTTCGTGGCCTGAATGGAAGCCGTGTAAGCTTTTAAATAAAGCTCTTCCACTTTTGGAGTCTTATCCAGAGCATGAGCTGAACTGTCGTCTTTTTGATCGGTCAAAAGGGAGTTATTAGCTATCTGTTGGCAAGCTGCCAACAAAACCAAAAGACTTGAAGTAAGTGTTAACTTCAAAACCGATAATTTCATAAATCCCCCACCTATCTAGAATAAACGACAGACCTTGGG
>JABWCO010000208.1 GCA_013360185.1 Bdellovibrio sp. | reverse complement strand
AACAGGAGGCTTTATGAAGAGCAGTAAAACTTTAGACCGCATAACTCCCGATCATCCTCCGAAAAAGCCGCTGAAGTTTTTTATGAAAGCGGAGGTAGGACTTTTAGTTGCCGCAATTGTGGTCGGCATGCTTGCGTATATCTTTACTCAAGGACACATCTAGCACCCTTTTTGAGTGAAAGCGAAGGAGCATTGGGCGGGTCCCTTAAGCGGCGCCGCCAAGGCGGTCTATTTTCTTGAAACTTGGTTTTAAGAGTGATCTGCTTACTGCCATGACACAAACTCAGGCCTCCTGCGAAAACAGTTTCTTAAATCGTGTACTTCTCAAAGTTGAAAAAGCCGGGAATGCACTTCCCCAACCTGCTTTGATGTTTTTATTTTTAGCCTTCTTAGTCGTCGTGCTTTCCGCCGTTCTTACCGGCCTAGGAGTTGAGGCCATCAATCCCGCGACAAAAGCTTTGGTCAAACCCGTCAATCTTTTATCAATCCACGGACTGCATACAATTTTAACAGATATGGTAAAGAACTTTACCAGCTTTGCTCCCCTAGGTACTGTCTTGGTCGCAATGCTCGGTTTTAGTTTAGCAGAAAAAAGTGGCTTATTAAGTTCGCTGCTGAGATTGGTGATTACGAAGTCACCCCGCGCCCTTTTAATTCCCGCGATTCTTTTGGCAGGGATTCTTTCGCACACTGCGGGCGATGTCGGTTATGTTTTATTAATACCTTTGTCAGCCATGGTTTTTCACAGCGTGGGCCTGCACCCATTGGCCGGTCTGGCGATTTGTTTTGCCGGTGTTTCTGGGGGCTTTGCCGCGAATTTCATTATCAGTGCCATCGACCCCTTGCTGTCCGGCCTATCTCAAGAAGCCGCTCGGGTGATGGATCCAAACTATGTCGTCACACCCGTAGTGAACTGGTATTTTATGTCGGCTTCTTCTGCTTTGATTATCGTCGTTGGAACGATCGTCGGCACAAAAGTTACGATCCCGTATCTGGGCAAATATGTCGGCGACACCTCAAACTCCACCTCCAGCACCCTCAGCCCCCTAGAACGGCGTGGCCTTCGTTGGGCGGGAGTCACCTTCGCAATTCTTGCGTTACTATTGTTTGTGGGTACCGTGCCGACCCAAGGCTTTTTGCGTAATCCAGTGAGCGGGTCCGTCTTAGACTCCCCCTTCTTAAAAGGCATTATTGCAATTATTTTTATTTTCGGAATTTTAACAGGACTTGCTTACGGCCTTGGCGCTAAAACTTTTAAAAGTCAGTCCGACATCACAGAGGCTTTACAGGAATCCATGGCCACGATGGCACCCTATATGGTGATGGTCTTTTTTGCCGCACAATTTATTGCTTTGTTTGCGGCATCCAATGTGGGATTGATTTTAGCCATCAATGGATCGGACTTTTTAAAATCCATGCTTTATAGGCAGCGCCTCGGCAAAATGGGCACTGACAGCTCCCGTGTTTGTGCCCATGTTTATGCTCTTGGGCTTGTCTCCTGAATTAACCCAAGCGTCCTATCGCGTGGCAGATTCTGTGGTAAACATTATTTCACCGCTGATGCCCTACTTTCCTTTAATTCTCGCTTTTGCAAATAAGTATGATCCAAAAGCCCGGGTGGGTACGTTGATCGCTTTAATGTTGCCGTATTCGATTGCTTTTCTGATCACGTGGTCACTGCTTTTGTTTATTTGGATTGGCTTCGATCTTCCGCTGGGACCCGGTGCAAGTTTGCATTATGTAATTCCAGGAAACTAGTTTTAGGCGAAGCTTCGAATCGGGCGGAAAAAACTATGAAAAAAGTCATTTTTGTTATCGTACTAACTTTGGGACTGGCCAGCGTCCTGTGGCACGCAAAGAAGACGTCGCTGCCAACGCTTACGCCCAGTGAAGTTGTTTCTGAAGATGTGATAAAGCGGGAAGTCCACCACGAACGCCATCAACAGCTGATAGCCCCCCATCATGCAGAACATTTGAAATCTGAAGAAATTAAAGCGGCCGGGGATAAACCTTCGGCCGAAGTCAAACGGGACTAAACTTAAAACCGACAAATTTATCAGAGAAGGGCTTTCTCCATCCCTGTGAAGCGCTGTCGAACTTTTATACAAACCTTTGGTAAACCCTGTAAAAAAGAGGCGCCGAAAGGCGCACCATGAAACTTGAACCTAGCCCGTGTATATTCTCAGCTTATGAATGAGGTTCAATATGCGTAAGCTTCTTATTGCGGTTTCAATGCTTTTAACTTGCAGCTCTGCCTTTGCTAAATCCGTTGAACCTCCATTCTTAGTATGCCAAACCGAAGACAAAAGATCTTGGGTGGAAGTAAGTCTTATTAAAGAAAACAATCAATATGAAATCCAGGCGAATCCAATCACAAGCTCTCCGTTTACGGTAAATATGCAGTACTGGTCCGTCGGTAAAATCCCTAAGCAAAGTGCCGAATTAATAAAAAAGACTTTCACACGAAATGCAATCGCCGAAAAGAATCTTCCGTTGGAACTTACCGCAGATGCGGGAACAAGGATCACTTCTTACAACTTAGCCATCACTGCCGAGGGCGAAATAGTGACCATTATTGCCGGGTATTACGGCGATTCTTTGAAAAATTATGTGCAACTTGTGAACTGTGTTTTGCCAAAAAAATAGTTTTTTCGGGCTCTTCTCTTGTGATGTGAAGTAACGACTGCTTAACAACAAACAGCCATAACCGTGCCTATGTATTCGGGCACAATGTGCCTTCACTAAACGACAACCCGAACTCCTTAAAATAAGATGCAAGTCTTAAACAAGGAGGACGAAAATGCTGCAAGTTGGCTCTGAAAATTCCCGCCCCATTTATTTACATTATGAAGATCTCGGCAAAGGAAAGCCGGTTATTTTATTGCATGGCTGGCCGCTGAATCACCAGTCTTGGGAGCTGCAAGTACCAGAATTGGTTGCGCGCGGTCATCGCGTCATCACCTATTGTCGTCGTGGCTTTGGTCAGTCCAGCAAGCCTTCCACCGGATATGACTATGACACTTTGGCCGAAGATTTACATAAACTAATCACGCATTTAGATTTGCGCGAAGTCACCCTGGTCGGATTTTCTATGGGCACGGGTGAGGTCGCTCGCTATTTATCCACTTATGGTGACGAGCGCATCAGTCGCGCCGTATTTATTTCGGGTATCTTGCCGGCCTTACTTAAAGATGACGACAATCCCGAGGGAATTGACGGCAAAATCTTTGACGAAATGATCCGGGAAATTAAGCAGGATCGTTTTGCGTTCATGCAAAAATTCTTTAATGATTTCTATGGTCACGGCCTTATTAACATCAGCGAAGTCAGTAACGCTGTTAAGGATTTTAGCTGGAGTGTTGCTTGCCAAGCTTCTCCGATTGCCACTGTGAACTGCGTGGAGTCGTGGTATGAAGACTTCCGCAACGACATCAGTAAAATCAAAGTTCCGTGCTTGGTCATTCACGGCAGCGGCGACAAGATCACTCCGCTTAAAAACACCGGCCTGCGCTTAAAACAAATGCTGCCGCGTTGTCGCTATGTCGAGTTAGAGGGAGCTCCCCATGGCCTGATCGTCAGTCACGCGCAAGAAGTAAATGCCCGTCTTGTGGATTTCTTAAGACCCGAAGCACTTCGTCATGAGGAGTCGGCTTTGATCCCCCACTAGCTTTTAATGGTCGCAGAATTAAGTCACAGAAAAGAATCTAAGCTTTGTGATTTAATTCTGCGCCACAGAAACTTTCAGAAATTATCAAATAGAGCGAGCAATTAAAATCGGATCTATTTATACGGATCAAAGTCATTTTCAAACTTATTCGTCCAATGCTCGGCAGAACAATATCCGGGAGCAAAGACCACTTCAATTTTAATCCTGTCCGGATCTTCAAAATAAACCGCGTAATAGGTGTCATCACCCCTAGTGTCTTGTGGATACAGGGCCTGAATACCATTGGGTTTTAAAACTGAAGTCACATAATCATCTACAAATTTTCTTGAAGAGGCGTAAAAGGCTAAATGATTAAGACCGACTTTTTTACGATGAAACAACGGCGTTTTATGCTCGTCTATTACTGGGCTTAAAATGATTTTCATCTGTCCATCAGAAAAGACCGTGTGCGATTTTTGTGTCACCAAACGGCGCCACCCCAAAGGAGTCAAAATTAAATCATAGAAGCGGATGCTTTTGGTGTAATCAGAAACATTTAACTCAATATGCGATAGAAGTGTACCGCGGGGGGCTGCATTCACGTTTTGCTCCATAAAAGTTCGGCTAAGCATATCATAGCTTGCCTCTAGAACAAGCTTGATACCCTCAAACTCCGAGCCGTTCTAAAATGACAAGGATTCTCTGTCTCTATGTCTTCTTTGGACTACGCAGAATTAGAACACAGAATTCCCCCCCCCCAAGATTCTTTTGCATTCCCTCGCAATCTAGATACTATCGAACCTGGAGGCCTGACGATGAACTTTAAAATAATGCTTCTTACCCTTTGTTCTGCGTTCTTTCTAAACACTGCTTATGCCGTTAATTTTGACAGTGATTCGGGCTTCACCCAAGCTGAGTTGATGGAGTCCTTGAAGAAAAATACCCGTTTGAACGATGACCAAATCAATCAGTTGTTACAAACCTTACAACAACAGTTTGGCGTCGGCGCGACAGAAAAAATACCAATTTCAGGCTATCTTTATGCTTCGGGCATGAATGGGGCGTTACTGTTTGATCATGACACTTGGTTATTCGACGCCGCTTTAAAAGTTCCGGGAACGGACGAAGTCGTGCGCATTCCAGAACTCTTCATGTGCGACTTTCACAATGGCGGAGTCAAATTTGAGATCGCCTATAAATGGATGTTCTCCTTTATCCCAAGTGGTGTGACGGTCAGCGAACTTCATGGCGCTGTTTACGGTCGCGGACTGGGGGTTGTTGCTGAAGCCTTCCTGGGGCTAGAGGGTTCATGGATGCCGGCGAAAAATCGCGCTAACGATCTGTTTCACGTGGCCT
>JABWCO010000070.1 GCA_013360185.1 Bdellovibrio sp. | reverse complement strand
CTGGCGGCGAAGCTGGGTTAAGACCTACGTGGACCTGGTCGTCCGGTGGTGGTGGTAACGGAACTTACCGCTTTAGAATGGACAACTTGGACCTAACAGCGGGGACAACCGAGACCAATCTTCTAAGCTATACGCCTAGGTAGGACTTGGTTTTCGGCACTCATACTTTGTACGTACAAGAAAGAGACGATGCGGGAAATTGGTCGACCTCGGGCAGTGCAAGTTTTGATGTGAAGTGCACTCCCGGAGAATACTTGCAAGCGACTAATTGTATTCCTTGTCCAGTTGGTAGTTATCAATCTTTGCCCAACCTCAATGCCTCCTGCGATGCGGCTCCCATTGGATCATATGTTTTGTCGGTGGGATCTACTTCCGCGACCACGTGTCCCGCAAACTCTACGACGCTGGCTACCGGTAGCACGCAATTAAATCAGTGTTTGGGGAATGAGGGATTCTATAGTTGTGAAAGTGGCGTGTGTAGCCCTGCTGATGCAAGTTACTATTCTCCAGCCAACGACAATTCCCGCTATGCTTGTCCGGCGAACTCTTACACGCAAGGCTCAGGAGCTGGAGCTGATGATATTTCTGATTGTCTTGCTGGTATCGATTTTTACAATCAGGATGGGGACGCGGCAACGGCCCCTCTGGCTGTGGGGGCGGGGTTCTATTCGGCATATCGCAACGATTCTCGAACGGCTTGTACAAATGTTCCCGCAAACGCGACTTCAGTCATTTACAGCGGCTCCGGCGGTGGATCTAACAATTGCCCCATTTCTTCGGTGCTGACCTGCAGCCCTGGATTTACCCCAGCAGGAATATCATGCTCTGACAACTCACCAAGCTCTATCATTTTCACGAATCTTACGAATCATCAACTCAACTCCCTGGCAACTTCGAATGAAGTGGCTCTGTCGGGATTTGATGGTCCGCTGACGGCCACTTGCTCTGACTGTGCGGATATTGCGCGCAATGGAGCGTGGGCGGGGGGGACTACTTTAACTGGATTCATGCCTGGTGATACAATTGCTATTCGAAGAAATTCTGCGATGTCATATTCTACGGATGTTATCGCGACGGTAACTCTAGGAGTGACGACATCTTCTAACTGGGTCATTACCTCACGAGCTCCTTACAGCTGTAACGTCGCGCCCTGGGGGAACATTGCACACAACAGCGGCGTGACAGCTTACTCGGAAGCTACACCACTGCCGACGTCTCTTTGCGCAACTTTGTCAGAGGTGCGCACTTGCAATGATGGCGTACTTTCTGGTTCGTTCGCGCACTCCACTTGTCAAAATGGTTGCTCTGCAACCCCTTGGGGAAACGTAACTCACGGATATTCGAATTCGGCTTATCAAACAGCTTCGGTTGCGTATGGGCAAACGTGTGTTTCACAGGCCCGAGTCTGCAGTAACGGCACAATGAGTGGATCCTATACATTCACAAGCTGTACAGTTCCCGCGTGCGTAGCTAATGTGGGGCAATCTTGTGCGACGTCAAATACGGGTTACTATCAACACATCGACTATGCCGATGGGTTCACTTGCGAAGTCCAAAAAGGCAATGCAGGTGAAGTTGCCCCTTGTGCCAATCCCTCTGCTGGCTATGTGTTTGCTTTCAAACAATGCTCTGGTCCTAGGTTGGATTGTGCGCAAACTCAGTTGGGAACGGTAAAGTGTAACGGCACTTGTAATTAGCAACTAGGGGGGCAGACTTCCAAAAGGTCCGTCTTTTAGAAGTCTGTAAAAAACCCTTGCGGCAAACTTTAGCCAACAATTTTCAAAAGATTGCTTGAGGCTGCGCGCACTTCTGTTGATTGTTCGTTTAGAACTTCCAAAGTCTGGGCAGTTTCCGCAGCTAACTTAGCATTGTTCTGGGTAATGCGGTCCATTTCGCTGATTGCTGAAGTTATCTGTATAAAACCAGTGCTTTGTTCTTTGGACGCTTGGGCCACCTCGCCAACAATGGTATCTACATTTCTGCTTTTCTCGAGGATCTGCTTAAAGCCTTCCATGACTTTCTTCGAAAGCTCAACGCCTTGTGCACTTCTTTCTAAGGCATTTTCAATTTTTTGCGAAGTTTCTTTGGCGGCATCTGCCGATCTTTGCGCCAACCCGCGGACTTCATTGGCGACCACAGCGAATCCTTTGCCTTGATCTCCGGCGCGAGCGGCCTCGACTGACGCATTCAGTGCGAGAAGATTGGTCTGAAAGGCGATGTTGTCGATGGTATTAATGATCGCCGAAATTTCATTGGAGGACTGTTGGATGGCATCCATCGCTTTTTGCATTTGAATCATTTCTTCGGCCCCGGCTTCGGCTAAAGCCCGCGCTTGATTTGCAGCGGCTTTTCCGGAATCGGCGCTTGAGGCATTCATCTTAGTCATGCTGGTAAGTTCTTCGATGGAGGCGCTAATTTCTTCAATCGAAGAAGCTTGTTTGGTCGCGCCTTCAGATAACAACTGACTCGAGTTATAGATAGATTGTGAAATCGAAGAAATACTTTCTGAAGACTTATCTAATCCCGTTGCTGCGGCAGACAACGCCGGCACGATGGATTTCATAACTAAATATGTGATGATCACAGAGGCCAAGATCCCGAAGGCTGTTAGAATCAACATCAGATCCTGAAAACCTTTTGCCAGTCCTCGTGCCACTTTGGACTCTACGGAGTTTGCCGCTTCCTGATAGTCGATGAACTTATTGATACGCGCCAACCAAGTGATAAAGGCTGGTTTCGCAGAGTTCATTAGAACATCTTTGGCCTGGGAAGAGTCTCCACTTTTTTGCAGGTCGACGACTTGGTTAATTAATGGAAGAGTTTCCTTTTCAATCTCTTTGATGTCTTTCAAAAGTTTCACTTCTTCCGCAGAGACGGCTTGTTCTGCAAAAATTTTTTCCAAAGGCCCTGAAGAGTCCGCATAAAATGACGCCAACTTATTTATTTCCTCAACAGACTTTTGTGACTCTTCAGCAGACGCGGAAAGGACAACGTCACGAAGACTAATAGCTCGATCATGCACGCTGCCTCGGAAGTTGATGGCATAGCGCTGTTTAACGGCATTTATATCGTTAATAGTGGTTAGACTTTGATTGATTGAGTTCACCCTGTAAATGCCCAAGGTGATGAGCACCAGCAAGATAACTGGAGTGACGGCGAATCCCAAAATAAGACGTGCTTTAATGCCAATTTTTTTTAACATGTTGAACCTCTTTGGTGTTCATTTCGCCACTTTCTTTACAGTTCTTTAATAACTAAATTCGATGAGCTCATAAGAAATATCTAAGTGTTTTATTTTGAGACTCCAGCGCCGTTACGAGGCCAGGGGGATTAAATGTGCCGAAAAAGAGAAGTGAATATCATGTTTTCAAGGCAACAATCTGACAGGTGAGATTTCGATTTTATTCGCCGCTCATTGGTTTAAGTAAAGCCATTGTATTCAATTCCTTATGATATTATGGCAGCGGCTTCTTAGAGACTGTATTTGGAATGACATAATATATTTTAAGATATCATTAGGTCGTTTAAATATATATTGAAACGTATGTTTAAGTTGATTATTGATATATTAAAAGATATTATATATCTATGAAAAAGAGCAAGGCCCTGATTAGAACACAGCGAAAAAGTATCGATGAAAAACTGACGCAGTTCTTACCTCTCAGAACGGTTCTGGCGCCCAGGTCTGGGTGGATTAAGGCGATTCGTGAGTCCCTCGGGATGACCTCGCAGCAACTGGCAGAGAGAATGGGGATTCAGCAATCCGGGGTGATTCTTCTAGAGCAGCGAGAAGTCGATAAAAAGGTGAGTCTTGAAACTATGGAAAGGGCTGCGCAAGCCCTGGGATGCAAACTGATTTATGCTCTGGTTCCACAGAGCGAGTCCTTAGACGCCATTCTGGATGAACAGTGTCGGCGGGCTGCTCGCGAAATCCTTCAGAAAACTCTGCACACGATGGAGTTGGAGCAGCAGGATGTGGCCCCTGCCGAAGCAAAGTTGCACGAAGAAGAGTTGGCTTCAGAGCTTAAGCGAAAACTCGATTCCAGAATTTGGAGGAAGTATCTATGACTTTGCATCTGCAATATCCTCCGGGGGCGACTCCGCTAAATCCCAACGAAATTGCTGGACTCATTCCGACCTATGTATCCACGCAGAATGAACTCAATGCGGCAGAGCAGGACAATATCCTGGCCGGAGAAGCGTGGGCCTTTAGTCGCAAGCGCCGCAATGTTCTGAGTGAGCGTTTTCTGAGGCAGCTCCATCGGCGCATGTTTGGTTTAGTGTGGAAGTGGGCTGGGACTTATCGGACTTCGGATAAATCAATTGGCGTCGCTTGGTATGTGGTGTCCGTTGAAATTAAGAAATTACTGGATGATGTGAAGTACTGGATCATGCATGAGACCTATCCCATGGATGAAATTGCCGCGCGTTTTCATCATCGCTTAGTGTTGATCCATCCTTTCCCGAACGGCAATGGCCGCTGGGCGCGGGTGATGGCCGATTGTCTGCTGTTCTCTCTGGATCACGAGCCCTTTTCCTGGGGTCTGAAAGTTGATAAAAAGGCTTTGAGTCACCATGGGGAAGTGCGCGCCAGATATATTCGCGCACTTCGTTTGGCGGATGGCAAAAGCTATTCCGAGTTACTGGCGTTCGTGCGCAGTTAGAGCCACCTCAAAGCCTTCATCAAGGTCTTTAAAAGTCGCCACGCAAACCGAGCGTCAGAAAGTGAAACCACGCAAAGTTATAGACCTCTTGATTGTCGGCGCCACCTTCGACGGTTCGATAGCCGCCAAAGGCCGTGAGATTTGTTTGAGAAATTTTTCTTTCAAATAAAAGAGCAATATCAAAGGCACGCCCTTGAGGTGCTGCCAGTCCGTCCATATCAAAGCGAAAGCCCCAGGCGTCACTTAAAGAACGGCTGGCGCGCAGATTTAAAAGGGGAACAAAGCCTACGTTTGTTTTGCTTTCACTTAATCCCGCTTGGGACAGTTTGACCTCGGCATCACGAATTTTCCCGGTAAATCCCCAGCCCCATTTCCATTCGCCCGAAGGTTCAGGAAAGTAAGTATAAGTCACACGGTAAGAGTTAAATTTATAAAAAGCAGAAGTCGGGGTGTTGGCCGCGAAGGTTCTTCCCATGAAGTTCACTGGCGCACCAAAGCTCGTATCCAGATCCACCGACAGAGGAGCGTAAAGAACACGAATTTCGTGTTGGTCCCAGGCGTACCCCGCATAAGCTCGGAAAGCCGCGAAGGGTCCTCCTTTGATATCACTTAAAGAAAATCGCGTCCCGCTGGAGCCCGGAATGGCTTGGTCATTCATTGTCTGCCAAGCCAAGGCCCCTTCGACAGAAATAAAGGACGAGGCCTGAGCGTTGATAGCTGTAAAAAAACACAAGAGTGAAAATACAATTGGCCTTATTTGTCGCATATTCTTTTTCCTCTCCATTTTTTTCAACATAGTTCATGGTAGTATGAACTATGTTGAAAGTAAACGAAAATCGCCCCCAAACAGAAGGGAGCGTTAAAGCTGGATTATTTTCCCTGGGCACCTTTTAAACAAGACGAAAATGTGTTCATATAGCTTTATGCATCGTTCTCTTATGCCGTTTTTGTTACTTGTTGTTGTTATTTCCCTAAGCATGCTGTGGGTTCCTCGATACGCCATAGATCCTTGGGGAGTTTTAAATCCGTATAAACTTTTGCAGTTGATCTTTTTGCTGTCCATGATTCAGATTTTGAGTGCATTTTTAATGCGCTTTTTTAACAGAAGATTCGGTGGGATCGCCGTGGGCTTCTTAGGCGGTTTGATTTCTAGCACCGCATTCACCGCCTCAATTTCTAAGCAAAGTCACCAATCCACTGAAGATGAAGTTCGCCTGCTCAGCTTGTCTTATCTTAGCGCTTTACTTGGAACGGCCTTAGAAGCCTGCGGATTGGTTTTTTTCGGAGCTGCAGAGCCTCATTGGGAAGTCGCTTTTATCTTCGCGGGTCCTCTGTTGATGACTTTGGGATTAATAGTGTGGCGCGCGCGAAGCTTGCGAACCGTGCAATTTACGAACAGCAATGGTTCTGCGCTGGGTGTTTCTTCGGTGATTAAGCTGGCATTTTTTATTTTGATTATTTTAGCCGTTTCAAAAGTCCTGCAGAGTGCAGTGGGTGAATACGGTGTGTTTGTTCTGACCTTCTTAGTTTGTTTGTTCGAGCTGCAAGGGTCCGTCATTGCGAACGTGCAAATGCAAGAAGCTGGTGATCTGACCCTGCGTGCTTTGGGGCACACGATTATGTTGGGACTTCTGGCGTCTTATTTGGCAAAAATGACTCTTGTGATGTTTTTAGGGCGACGGGACCTCGGCGTTCGAGTGATCAGGTACACGATTTTCTTGGTCTCTTCTTTAATGGCAGGCTGGGCTGTTTTTTATTTTACGGCCTATTAAAATTTTTAGATCCGGCTCAAGTTTACATTTCGCGCTATGTTTGGCATTTTTAGGATCTGCCTAAATCATGTTCTGTAATGTTCCGTAATGTTCCGTGAAATAACAACCTTGTGTTTTGCGGGGGCGTAGACATTACCATACTTTTCTCCTAGAAAGGGACATGGCAAATTTTCGTAGCTACAATCAATTTATTTATGAAGTATTTCTCCAAAGAAAAAAGAAAAACCCGTCTTATTCCCTCAGGGCATTTTCGAGAGATTTGGAAATACCGGTTTCGCGGGTGAGTGAAATTATTAATGGTAAAGTTGGTATTTCAGAAAGTCGAGCCTTACAAATTGCTGATAGGCTTCACTTTTCTAGTGAAGAAAAGTCTTTGTTTTTGGATGCTTTACAGTGCCAGTATGGACGCAGTTCGATAATAAAAAAGAAGGCTAAAGAGCGCATACAAACAAGAACTATAGAGGAAAATACGATAGATGAGGACCATTTCTCTCTCATTGCGGATTGGTACCATCTGGCACTGCTCGAACTTGTTGGTATTAAATCAGATCGGCATAAAGAAGAGGTCTTGGCGGCAAAATTGGGAGTCACTGTAGGGGTCGTTACAGAGGCGTTAAGTCGGTTGACGCGTTTGGGTTTTCTTAGGTACGAAGATGGAAAATATATAGCGACTCGGACGGAGGGGACTACCACCAATAATATTCCCTCGGAAGCCATTCGGCGTTTTCATCGGCAAATATTAACTAAGGCGGAGGAGTCTTTAGAAAAACATAACGTTCAGGATCGCGATCACACGGCTATTGTTTTTTCGTTCAATAAAAAAGATCTCCCAGAAATCAAAGAACGTATCCGACAATTTCGACGACAATTATCTCGAGAGTACCAAGACGCACAAGCTGCCAATGCCGTCTATTGTATGTCTATTCAATTATTTGAATTGACGGAGAATTTATGAAAATAAAAGTATTTGTTTTTTTTGTATGTTTCTTAAGCACGTCCGTTTTCGCATCGTGGGAGGTTCAAAATGGCGGCGGGGGGGTCGTTTCCCAAGGGACCTATATGACTTTCCACAGTGCCCAGATCCCGATCGGAACAACCTCTTTGGATTTAGTTGAGATTCCGGGAATCAGTTATCTTCTGCAAAAAGTTACATCTATGCCCATCGGGCAAGAATCTAAAATGAAATTGTTGAAGATGATTTTTCCATCAGAGCGACGCAAGTACTATCGCGTACCGGAAGATCAGTTGGATGAAAATCTAAAGAGATCCCTGATTTCAATTTATGCAAATTTGGCGAATATACCGGAAGACCGTGTTGCTTTGTTTGCCATGACTCATCGGGAAGCCGAACGCACAGTGCTGTTGCCAGCCTTCTATCAGTTAACAGAGGTAGAGCAAGCAGCTATTCTTTTACATGAAGCCCTGTGGACGTATAACTACCAACTGACTTACGAGCAGGTGGTCGGAGTTGAGCAGGTGGCGCAAGCGTATTTTATGGATACCCACGATGCTTCTAGGTACTTTCAGTTCTATTCATCCCTAGGTAAAGTTTTGGAAGATCGCTCTTTGTTGTTTGTTGCCTCTGTGGCTTTTGAACAAAAAGATAATTTATCTAAACTTGAGAAAAATTCCTTGGGACACATTCGTCTTGAAAGTCTTTTTGGGAAGCAGTTCCTTATGTGTTTGGCAACCTCTGCTGGGCGGAATTACTTGATTGAAAATAAAGCCGAACAGTGTAAATCCATTTTGCTAAACGATTTGATAGTAAGGTCTTTAGAGAATCCGGAATCTTTGGTTTTCAAAGGGATGATTCATTATCTTCAAGAGAAGGGCATTTTCTTTTTACGCTATACACAGATAAATTGGACGATCGAAAAGGTTACTCGGTATTTCGTCGAACCCTACCTGCAGCTTCATTCGGAGCCTGAGTTCCTATTATATGATGAACAAAAGAATGTACGAGGCTCGTTAAGTTTTTAACGCTGGCAAATAATAGCCAACGGAGGATTGTTCCGGAACAATCCGGAACAATATAACGAGGAAGTCTCTCTTTAGACCTGCTGAGTATGGGGGCATCGACCGATAAATTCAACATGAGACATCTTCGGCTTTATTTAACGATAGCTTGCTATGTTCTGTTTCTCGGATGTGGAGAGATCGCTTCGCAGGTGATTTCGTTAGCCCGGCCCACGGTAGTCATCTCGTCGGATATCGGAATCTTTTCAAATTCAAATAGTCAAAAAATTGAATTTGCCGTGCAAAAACTTGAAGGTGATTCCCTAAAGATCTCATATCAGTGTCGACTCGATGACGAGGATTGGGCTTCTTGTGATTCCCCCGTAACTTATTCTTCTTTACCTCAAGGTGAACATCAATTTTCTGTTCGTGTTGTAGACATGGACGGCGAGGTGGCGGGTAGTGCCAGCTCTCAGTGGGTCGTAGACTTAACACCGCCGTTTGTATCTATGAGTTCCAAGCCCAATGTTGTTTCCAACTCTGTGGCCGCACTTTTTGTTTTTGAGGCCCATGATTTCGGTGGTTCAAAAATAAAAAGCTTCCAGTGCAATGTTGATAATTCAGGTTGGAAAGATTGTTTATTTTTGGAAAGTTTTATACTAGCACCAGGACCTCACAATATTCAGGCCCGCGCGGTAGATCATGCAGGTAACGCTAGTGCTATAGAAACTTACTCATGGATTATTGATATAACACCTCCCATAGTGGACCTGGTAAGTGGCCCTACATTGATTACGAAAGAGTTAGATGCAGCTTTTGACTTTACGGTGCTTGATGAAGGTGGCGGGCAGATTGATAGTATAATTTGCTCATTAGATGGCGTTTTAGCGCCTTGTGCGAGTCCTCAGCTTTATGAGGCAGTATCAACGGGGACACATACCTTTGAAGTATATGTAACAGACACCGCCGGAAACGTGGGCAGATCAGCTTCTTATGTCTGGGTGATTGATCGGGACGCTCCAGTCTTAAGTATCACTTCCACACCTCAATTAGAAACCAACTCGACGTCTGCAACATTTCTATTTTCTGCCGTGGATCTTGGTGGTGGAACAGTTATGGAATATAGATGTAAGTTGGATAGTAATGTCTACGCGCCATGTAGCAGCCCACAAACATACTCATCCCTGGGTGAGTCGGAACATAATTTTTCGGTGATTGCTGTCGACACGGCTGGCAATGAGTCATTAGTTCAGAGCTATACCTGGAACATAGATGTGACGGCGCCAACCCTCGCGATTCTTACCCCGAATACTGATGGAAAACTAGTTCCGCTAAATGAAATGACAAATTACTCCATTGTGGGGTCCTGTTCTGAAGAAGGGCGAGACGTGACTTTGACAGGCGCCACAAACACGACGGTATTGTGTTCGGGCGGGGCGTGGACCATATCCATTGATGTTTCCGGACAAGACGACGGAGTTTTGTCTCTAACAGCAAAGCAAGTAGATAGCGTAGGAAACGAAGGATTAAGTTCCGTAAGAACATTGGTGAAGGATACTTCAGGTCCACAAATAAACATTACAAGTGCGGGACCACTTCGCGGAAATGGAAACTATGGCACCTTCTCGTGGACACTCACAGAGGATCATGTCGCTGAAGGCACTCACTTTTCGATCGACTTCTACGACGGCAATTCCTGGGGCGCTTTGGGTACTGTCGCCGCAACGGCAGGTGTGAATATCAATAAAAGTTATTCTTTCGGTTTATTTGCTGTTCCCAATGTAAATACCTCTCAGGGCAAGGTGCGAATTTCATTAGCTGATGAAAATGGAAATGCGACGTCCGTTACAAGTTTGGATTTTATCATTGATAGTGCGGCGCCTATTCTAAATTCGGTTACGATCAATGATGGTGCTATTTATGCTGGGACATCCATGCTTTCGGTGAAAATTGCCTTGATCGATAACCTTTCAAGTGCCGGGTTTGCCGTGCGTTTGAATGAGGCAAACGGTGGAACTGGGGATTGTCAAAGTGAGTATTCCGACGATAACTGGGAACCTTATACGGATAATATAACCAATTTGACGTTTGTTGTCGCTCCCACTGATGGGATAAAAAAAGTATGTGTGTGGGCCAAGGATGAAGTGGGCAATACAAGTACAATCTCTGCACCAACGACAGGAGTAGATGGGGTCAACTTTGATACGATTCTTTACCAACGAGGGAATCCTCCATTGATAGCGTCATTCTCGGCAACGGCGACCAGTGATGGCTCCACGAACGCATCGATTGGGCAGTCTGTGACGATTTCATGGTCAGCCACGGACGTGGAAGGGTTGGACAATGAACCAATTTCCTTTGCGTATACAACGAACAATAGCCTTTGGCAGGATATCGTAACGAATGGAGATATTTCTGATCAGACCAATGTTACTTGGATGGGGGGATTGTCTGGCAATCCGACAGTATCAGGGGTGAAAACATTTACGACTTGGACGGCGCCAACCTCGGGCTATTTTCGTGTGCGAGCGATGGTGCGTGATATATCAGGCAATCGGTCTTTACCCATTCAATCGCAACCCTTTAACCTTTCAAGTTGGTCTGTTTATGCCGGCACGACGGACAGGGGGGCTGGAGGAACATCGTCTTCTGTGGCGCTAGGTGCAAGCGTGGCCGGGAGTCACTTTGCGGTAAATCCAAAAAATGGCGATATTTATGTGGTCGACGAAGGACAAGCTATTCGAAAACTAGACAGTAAAACAGGAGTCGTGAGCACCTTCATCGTGAACGGGGCGAACAATTTGCCAGCAGAGGGGCCTTTGCCGGCGAATCCCAGGATGGCGGTTGCAGGGTATGCTAATTTGAGATTTGATTCCAAGGGGCGTTTGTATTTACAAGAGGGAGATTTCTATAATTCGAAGATTTGGCAAATTGACGTCGCGGCAAAAAGCGTACGGCTTTATGCGGGAGGCAGCTCTAATTCTGCTAACAATGACGGTGGCATTCCTGCAACCAATCTTTTTCTTATGGCCACGCAATTTGTTTTTGACGAGGACGATTCCCTTTACACGATGACGGGCTGTGCGCCGATTGTTTACCCTTATAACCAAGCCAAGCGTCTTATAAAAATTGCCCAGAATGTTGATGGAACTGCCGGCGCTGTTACGCGAATTATCGGAAATTGCTCTTATGCAAATCCGATCAGTGGGGAGGCGGCGTATTCGCAGCCCGCGGGGGCAAACCCTTATGCGATGCTTTCAGGTCTTGCGGTTTGGGATCATGGTAATGTTATTTATTTTGCCGGATATAGTTCCTCAGTAAAATATAAAATTATCAATGGCACAGTTTACGCCACAAATATCGGGGCCGATTCCGTTGCATCGATGTACTATAATTCTAGTGATCAAGCGCTTTATGTTAAATCAAACGGATTAAATAAGGTAACGCCAAATTTAAGTGGTGCCAATGGCGACGTGGCCGTTCTTTACCTGTCGGCGAACAGCGGCGAAGCCAGTTGTAACGAAGACAATACGGATCGACTCTCGTTCTGTGGGCGGTTAGGGTACACCTTCTATGCAAAAAATGGTCTTCTCTATTTCGTCGATGGTGTGGCTCACAACTCATTTTCTACCTACCGTATTCGTTATGTGGCCAGCGACGGGAAAATTAAGACTTTTATGGGGACAATGCCACTGTTTGGGATTGGCAAAGATGCGCGACTGGCTCGCGGCTCTTTCGCGGGGATCTATTATAAAAATCCTTTAGAACCGAACCAGGGGGCCTTTCCAGCAGGCCTCTATTTTGTCGAAAGTTCCGGGGGAGTTTTTGGGCGCATTAATCCGGTGTCCCGAGTGATCGAAAACTTCTGGGGCAATCAATCCCGAATACCAAGTGCGTATGCGAATGGCGACACCGTTTCTTCGGCGAAATCCATGGGGACTCCCTATTTTGGCGGAGATTTGATGCTTTTAAATTTTGATAATACAGGTCTGCCATGGCTGCGATGGGATTTGAAATTGGCTCGCCTGACGGAATCTATGCAACTGGATATAAAAACAGTGAGCCAAGCTTATTGGCACAACGCCCCCGATAATGGTACCGACGTGTCGGCGTATGGCCTTTACGTCTTTGGCGGCAAAAATAACCTAACTTTGAAAGATCAAACGTTATTTTTAATGGGTGCTAGCTATGTTCAGACCGGGATTATTGATCCCCGAGTTCGGATTATGGCCTTTGACTATGCGGCGGGGACCACGACAAAGATTATGGGCGGGAGTGCCGTTTATTCACAGGGGAGAGCTGGCCAAGGGGACGTCACGGTGCCTGGAGAGGTTGCGCAGACAGATCTCTGGTATGGTTGCGGCGCTAATAGCGCTTGTTATTCAGTCTATGACGCTAATACAGACCGCCTTTATATTTCGGAAAATTCAAGAATTCGCTTTATTCACCCCGCAACAGATCCAGAAACGGCGACTTTGACAACTGTGTACAGTCATCCAACCGGCGGGAGGATTTCTAATTTAACGGTGACTCCCAACTCAAAACAAGTTTGGTTCATGGTTGGTACTAACGTGCTTATCTGTAAAGACATTTCTTCTAGCAAATCCTGGTGTGATGGTTCCACAAATCATTTTGCACTCCCTGGTGCCGCCGGTTTTAGTATTCTAAATGCACCAAATTCTTTCACATGGAAAGACGACTCAACCTTATTTGTTTCAGATTACTTGGGGCAGATCTGGCAGTACAACGTTCCGCCTTAAACCGTAAATCTGCAAACGCGCGGAGGCTGCTGGGGTTGGATTTGTCGGAACCAGTGGGGAATGCCGCAATGAGAACGATATAACAGCCCCCGATTACGGCGAGGGTGGACGCGGGGGGCTAAAATTAAAAAGGCGGAGTTCCCAAGGAATCGCCATGGATTTTCATGGAGCAGGCAAGCATTTTTAAATGCATGCTGGAGATGACAACCGATTTTTGTTCCGCTATGGATGCCTTGTGGTGAAGAATAAACAAAAAGCAAAGACGACAGGTTTTCGGCAGTTTTTGACGGACGAGTTAGTTCGACGCCAAAAACGCAATCCATCTTATTCAATGAATGCCTTTGCCCGCGACTTGGGGTTGTCATCATCTCGCTTTAGCGAGATTCTTAATACCAAGGTGGGAATTTCAGAGTCCCGCGCAGCGCAAATTGCAGATAAACTTCAACTTTCGGAAAAAGAAAAAAACTATTTCATTGATTTGGTACAAAGTGAACATGCGCGAAGTGCAGTGGCAAAGAAGGCGGCGTTAGGGCGTTTACGCGAAAGATTTGCGGGGGCCCGAAAAATCGAAAAGCAAGAATTCTTTTTGGTTTCGGACTGGCATAATTTAGCATTTTTGGAACTTTTAAACGTGAAAGGTATCAGGCACACGGTAAATGATTTTGCCAGCTATTTGGGTTTGCGTGAGGAAATTGTTCAGCAGACCCTGGAGCGCTTGACCCAACTTGGATACATCGCTAAAGAGGGTGATGTTTGGGTCGCAACAGAGCCGGATACGACCACGGATACAGATATCCCATCTGAAGCTATTCGAAACTATCATAAGCAAATCTTGGTGAAAGCACAAGTTGCCCTTGAAAGGGACCCTGTGGACGAAAGAGACTTTTCTTCGCTAGTTTTTGCCATGGATAGGGGCCAGATAGGCTACGCCAAAGAGAGAATTCGCGAATTTCGCCGATCTTTGGTTAAGGAACTGGAAGACACTTCTGAAAAAGACAGCGTCTATTGTTTTTCGTTACAATTTTTTAACCTGCTGGAGAAAAAATGAAAAAACTCATCACTTTTATCATTACCTTTATTCTGACGGGGCAAGTTTGGGCAGCGAGAGAAGTGCAAAATGGCGGAGGCGGCTGGATGAGCGATGGAGAGTATAAAACTTTTTACTCTGCCGAAATCCCTGTGACGCGTAAACCGCTGGAGATCAACGAAATTCCGGGTCTGAGTTTTCTGCTGAAAAAAGTCGTGGATCTGCATATTTCTGAAAACCACAGAGCAAAACTTTTAGATAAAATTTTGCCCACTAGCAAAAGAATTTATTATCGCGTAAACGCGGATCGATTAGATGCGGAAAAATACCAAGAACTGATTTCGAAGTATTCAGCAGTTATGGGGGTAGCGAAGGAAAATCTCACTATTTTCGCGACCACCGATGCGAAATCTGCGGAAACCTTCTTGTTGCCGGATTTTTACAAGCTCACGGAGCTGGAGCTGGCGGTGGTTTTGCTTCATGAATCAGCCTGGATGTTGGATCCGCTCCTTGATTATCAAGGTGTTGTGACTTTTGAACAAGCGACGCAGGCATTTTTTGAAGATGGCACTACGGCACAGAACGTTCATAGTTTTTATCGTCAACTTTCCCTGTTACTGAAAGACCCTCGTGTTGCGTTGCTGCCCACATTGCAGTTTGATATCGATGCGGGTGTATTGCCCGCGCGATTGGTTCTGAAAGATGTATTCGGTGAAAGTTATTTAACGTGTCTTGCCTCGCCCGTTTTGGACGCTATGGATATGTTATATCATTCACAAAATTGTGCTCGAACTTTGCAGTCGCAAATACTAAAGCTTTCGCTAAAGCACCCCTCGTCTTTATTTTTTGCCGCACTTCTTAATTATTTGAATACTGGTCATTCTATTTTGCTGCAAAAGCAAAAGCCTTCTGCGGATATTCTCAATGGTCTGTTCTTAAAAAATTCTTTAAAAGAACAAAACGGCAACTTGGTGCTGGAGATAAAAGATTCGTACGGCTCCAAGCAGGGTGTTTTTCTTTTTTTATAACTGAAAAAAAATTATTCCGGACCGGACAGCCATTTCAATTGCATTCCCTCCAGAACCGGGATCGCTTCCACGCCACTTTGAATAAAATGGCGTTCCACTTTTCCCTGATAACTGATTTCAACAACCCAACGTGTTTTGGGGTTTGGTGAGGTCTTCCAAATCAGGGTCGCATCCTCACTTCCGTTCAAATCTTGCGGTGTCAGCGGCTCCACAATAACTTTTTTGTCTGGAATCAGATTGCGTAGCCAAGGGGGCGAAACAAGTTTCATGGTCCATTCCCCGAAAGGAACCTGTTGTAAATTGGGCTGATTGTCCAGGCGCCCGTAAGTATTAAATGGTTCTAAAGACGCGTGGATCAATTTAGTCTGAGGGCTGGGATGCCATTCATAAGATAAGATTTTAGAACTGAGATTGAGATCAGTTTTGGGCTGCGAAAAAAAGTCCGCCCAACTTTTTGAAAGTCGCTGGCCTTTTTCAATATGTACCACGACGGGGCGAGAACGAGGATCGTCGGCTTTAAGAATGTAATCTCCCGCCGGCATTAAGATCGCAAAAGGACCATACCAATTCTTGGTATATGTTTTAGATTGAGCCGTAAATTGGATACCGGACGGGGAGCCGAGGATTTCTAAAATTGAATCACTTAAGGGGTTCGAGTCGGCATTTAGAGGGTTATTTTTTTTATCTTGCGAAACCTTTGAACTGTGAGTTGTTTGTGGTGATTTATCTCGGATATTCTCCTTGTTCGGGGAAGCCAAGGCGTTTTGCTGAATACTCGCCATAATTTCCGTAAGCTTTTGCTGAAGTTGGAAGCCTTCACTGGCCGAGACAAATTCGATCTGTATTTGACTTAACTTTAAATTTTTAAAGCACTGGAACTTCTCACTTTCTTTTGAGATATCATATCCAATCAGAACCAGTTTTATTTTTTTTCCCGCTTGTTTGAGGCGTTCATTCGCCATGGTCAGTTCTTTACAGGGGTCTTGTTGGCAAGAGTCCGCACCATCGGTTATGGCAATAAGATGATGGACCTTGTTTTTAATGGCATAGTCAACGCCCTTTTTTAAGGTTTTTGCCAAAGGAGTTTGGCCGAACTTATCTGGTTTTAATTCGGACAATATTCTGGGAAAGTTTTTTGTCGACCCTTCCAAAACCTTAATATCATCACAAGACTTTGTGATATCAGTTCCAAAAATCATGACGGTACTAAGTGAGGCGGGATCCGCCGCCGACACAATTCCATTCACATTTTGATAAACGGTCTTGTACTTAACCGACTGATCAAAGGTTTGATACATTGATCCGGAATAATCGAGCAAAAATAAGAAAAGAATTTCTTTCATAGATAAAAGTCGTCTCCGAATCTAAGAAGAAGTTGCAGTTGATTTTCGTCGGTCTGGACGTTGAAGTTGTCAGACGTGGGGAGATCCGACAGCAGGCCCGAGATGATAGAGCTGGTTTTTTTTGAAAGGTTGACGCAAAAACCGTATTTGATATCAAAAACCTCGCTGGTGGCCGCACACCACTGGGTTGATATTCGATAGAAGTTGGCGCTCGAGAGGGGGCCCCGAAACGCCTGCTCTTCATTCAAATCCACGGCCAGGCCATAGTCCGCCGTGATCTGAAAGCGTTTATATAAATAGCCGAGGCCCACCCAGGTCCAGGTCTCTCGAAATGAGTAACTATTTAAAACATTCACGTCCGTGTTGTAGCTGGTCGATGTTTTTCCTAGGCGCACCATCCATTTGTATTGCTCCTTCATGATCAGCGTATCGAAATACATATCCGTGGCTAATTGGTTGATTTTCGCTCCGGTACTTATTGCTGAGGCCCCAGAAAATTCACTTCCGTAATGAGCTCTCAGTTGTAACCATTGCTGCAAAAATCGAAGCGGTTTTAAACGAAAGAGAGAAATTTGTACCGACGGCGACTGAATCAAAGACGTGGGCGAAATATTTTCCTGAGCGACCGAGCTGGATTGAATCTGGCTTGATAACCCCCGAAGTCCGAACAGAAAAGAGTAACCATAATCAAAAGGAACAGGTGGGGGAACGAGAACGGTCTTTTCGGTTTTTTGAAGGACTTTTTCGTGCGTTAAGTGTGCTAACACGAAGGGCTCAACGGGTAAACTTTCAACAAGCAAAGGATAGAGAGGATCTGATTGTAAAACCCACGATGGTTTTTCAATACTGATTTTTATTTTGTTAAGTGGAGGATTCCATGTTTGGTCGATTTTAATGGCGAGGAAGCGACAAAGAGGTTCACAGTTGTATAAAATTCCTTGAAAACCTCCGGGCAGTTTGGAAAGAAGGGCGTCAGCAAAAATAGTTTTTTCGGAAGACGTTGTTGCTGAAGAATCCGCATTAACCCGCGCACTTTGAAAGACCGAAAAAAAAATGAGATAGATGAGAATCGCTGCTTTGTTCATCTGTAGTTATTAGATGCAGTAATGGTTCTAAAAGCAAACACAATCAAAATATCCAAACTCATGGATTTTCATGGAGCTCTTTAAATTGATGTTTATTTGTATTGAGGGTTAAGGGCTAAAGCCAGTGTTGCGCAAATCCGAAAAGTCACTTTGGAGAGTGTCAATGAATGTTGGACGATTTAGTTTTCACATTGTACATATTCTGACGTGGATCATCCTTCTGACGGGTTGTCTGGAGGACCGGCAGTCTGAACAGGCGACAAGTTCTCGTGAGAGTCTTTTCGAAGGTGTGACCAAGGTCACAAATTTAGGGGGCTATCCTCCGGCTGTGAAGGTCGAATGGAATTCGTCCATTTTTCCTATTAGTGGTTACAAAGTGTACGCATTAATTAAAGATGTGAACACGAATACCAACGCATGGACGGCAGTTTCAGATATTCTGAGTCCGGATACGACGTCGTTTT
>JABWCO010000069.1 GCA_013360185.1 Bdellovibrio sp. | reverse complement strand
AACTTTTGCGCCTGCGGTTTTTCGTAAATCAGAACGATAGACAAGTGCGAGACGATCTTGAAAGGAGGAAGCCCCTTCGACTTTTGTGAACATAGGGGCAATAATTTTTACAATTCTCTCTGGCAGAATCGCCGTTCCGGCATTAGATTTTGCTAAGCTAGCTAAAACCTCTAAGCTATCAGAGGATATGGTTCTCTTGAAGTTTATCCCCTTAGCTTTTTTTAATAGCGATTGCGTTTGCAAGAGATCTGGATTGCACAGTAAAACGTTTGGCAAACTTCTAGAGTTTCTCCAGAAAGTAACTTCATCTCGTGCCAACTCTACAATCACAAGTTCAGTATGACGAATGGGATTAATTACCAAACCAAAATCAATTTTTCCTGACACAACCCCTTCGCAAATGACTCTGGATAATCGTTCATGCACTAGCTGCAACTCAATTTCCTCATGCCTTTGATACAGTTCTTTTAAAAAAGGATCTAAAGCATACAAAGCCACCGAAGGATGACAGCCAAAACGAGTTTGTTTATTGTCGTGATCAGATAAGACGCGAGCATAAAAGTCAAAAAAAGAGCCTTGAAAATATGAATCTTCAAGGCTCTTAATTTTTAAAACTCAAAGCTACTCGAAGTTTTTTAACGAGTAACTATTCTTAATAACAAAAAACTATTTCGCAGCTTTGCGAATTAAGTTAAGCGCACTTCCTGCTTTGAACCATTTGATTTGTTCTGCATTGTAAGTGTGTTTTAACTCGATAGTTTCTTCTTTGCCATCTTTGTGATGCACAACCATTTTTACCAACTTGCCAGGAGCAATTTCATTCAATCCCACTAAATCTACTGAGTCATCGTCTTTGATTTTTTCGTAATCTAAAGGATTATTAAAATGCAATGCTAACACACCTTGCTTCTTTAAGTTAGTTTCATGGATACGCGCAAATGATTTCACGATCACCGCGGTACAGCCAAGGAATCTTGGTGACATCGCCGCATGCTCACGTGAAGAACCTTCACCGTAGTTTTCGTCACCCACGATGATCCAACCACGATTAGCTTTTTGGTACTGACGAGCGATTTGTGGGAATTCTAAGCCACCTTCGCCAGTAAGTAAGTTCTTACCTTTACCGATTTCGCCAGTGAACGCGTTATCCGCACCCAACAACATGTTGTTAGAAATATTGTCCAAGTGACCACGATAGTTCAACCATTTACCGCCCGGAGAGATATGATCCGTTGTACATTTGCCTTTAGCTTTTGCCAAAACCAAATTATCAACGAAGTCTTTACCATCCCATTTTGTGAATGGCGCCAAAAGTTGCAAACGCTCTGACGTTGGACTGACAGCCACTTGTGCTTGCGCGCCTGCTGGTTTTTGGTAACCCTCAGTGTCTGGAATGAAACCTTTTGCCGGAAGTTCTGGAGCTACTGGAGCTTGCAACTTCACTTTGCCTTTAGGTCCTTCAAGTTCGTCAGTCGCTGGATTGAAATCCAAACGTCCCGCAAGGCCTAATGCCATCACGATTTCAGGTGAACCAATGAACGCCAAAGTTTCTGGGTTGGCATCGTTACGTGCACGGAAGTTACGGTTGAAAGAAGTCACGATCGTGTTCTTTTCACCTGACTTCACGTCATCACGACGCCATTGACCGATACAAGGACCACAGGCATTGGCAAGCACTGTCGCGCCTACTTCATTGAATGTCGCCATTTGGCCATCGCGTTCGATCGTTTTTTGAATTTGTGTTGACCCCGGAGAAACCAAGAAAGGTTGGTTCATTTTCACGCCGATATCCATTGCTTGTTTTGCAACGAAAGCTGCGCGACCGATATCTTCGTAAGAAGAGTTCGTGCAAGAGCCGATAAGAGCTGAAGAGATTTTTACTGTATAACCTTTTTCAGCTGCTTCTTTTTTCAAAGCAGAGATCGGACGAGCTAAGTCTGGAGTGTGAGGACCCACTAAGTGTGGCTCTAATGCAGACAAGTCGATTTCGTAAACTTCGTCGAAGTATTTACCTGGGTTTGCCACAACATCAGCATCTGCAGACAAAAGATCTTTGTGTGCATCAGCGACTTTTGACAATTCCTCACGGCCTGTTGATTTTAAGTAAGCCGCCATGCGCTCGTCATAAGGGAACACAGAACAAGTAGCACCTAACTCAGCACCCATGTTCGTGATCGTTGCTTTACCAGTACAAGAGATCGAAGAAGTGCCTTCACCGAAGTACTCAACGATTTTATCTGTGCCGCCTTTAACAGTGAGCATTCCGCAAAGTTTCAAGATCACGTCTTTTGCTGACGCCCATCCTGTCAATTTGCCTTTTAAGTGAACGCCGATCAATTTTGGATTTTTAACTTCCCAAGGAAGTCCGACCATTACGTCTGAAGCATCCGATCCACCAACACCCACAGCACACATACCCAAACCACCCGCATTCGGAGTGTGAGAGTCTGTACCGATCATCAAACCACCTGGGAACGCATAGTTTTCCAAGATGACTTGATGGATGATCCCAGCGCCTGGTCTCCAGAAGCCGATGTTGTAACGAGAAGAAGTCGTCGCCAAGAATTCAAAAACTTCTTTATTCGACATGTTCGACGCCGTCATGTCAGCATCTTTACCTTTGTAAGCTTGAATCAAGTGATCGCAGTGAACCGTTGAAGGAACAGCCGCTTCATCTTTACCTGCTAGCATGAATTGCAACAAAGCCATTTGTGCGGTCGCATCTTGCATTGCCACGCGGTCTGGTCTTAGTAAAAGAAAACTTTCGCCTCTGTTGAGCTCTTGATTTTGTGGATCATCTAAGTGACCGAACAAGATTTTTTCCGCCAAAGTGAAGGGGCGGTTTAAACGATTGCGAACAACAGCAATTCTTTCAGCTGTTTTTTTGTACACGTTCTGCGCCATCTCTGGCGTAGTTTCGATTTTCGAAGCCATTATTATTGCCTTTCTGTAGAGAACGCCCCATCCTAATGAAAATCAGTTGAAAGAACAATAAAAATGCATAGATGCATTTTTATCGCGAAGCCCCCAACGGGGGTGAAGAGCAGGACGCTCACACACCAAAAAAGCACTTTATTTAAGGTCACTCTAGGCCTTACTTTGCGCGAGGCGAAATGGACTTAAGGCTTTTTAAGAACATCGTGATTTTAACGGGCGCCGGGATCTCTGCCGAAAGCGGGATTCGTACTTTTCGTGACCAAAACGGCTTATGGGAAGAACATCGCATTGAAGACGTCGCAACACCTGAAGCTTTTGCTCAAAATCCAGCCCTGGTTCAACGCTTTTACAACCTCCGCCGGGCCCAGCTCAAAGATCCCAACCTACAACCGAACGCGGCTCATAAAGCTTTGGCTCAGTTGGAAGAAATTTGGGAGGGGAACTTCCTTTTGGTCACGCAAAATGTAGACAACCTGCATCGTCGTGCCGGCTCCAAAAACCTTTTGCACATGCATGGCCGACTGGACCGGATTTTCTGTCAGTTTTGCGATGAAAAGGTCGATTGGACCGAAGATCTGTTGACCCAACACCCCTGCCCCTCTTGCGGGCGCTTGGGAATGAGACCCGATATCGTTTGGTTTGGCGAAATGCCTTATCATATGGAGGAAATTTACGCGGCCCTAGATAAAGCCGATTACTTTATTTCGATCGGCACCAGTGGCCAAGTGTATCCGGCGGCGGGCTTTGTTCAGCTAGCATGGAAAGCCAAGAAAATTGAAATCAATATGAAGGACACCGGTATTTCAGCGGCCTTCGACAGTCACTTGGTGGGACCGGCCACTGTCGAAGTTCCCCGCTTTATACAAAATTTTTTGACCAACTAAAAGCCCGAGCTCTTAGTTACCCATGCAGTTTAGGCGATCCGTGATTGAATAATAATTAGCGATGCAGCTTTTCACCACGGATTCAGAACGCGCACGACGCGTGCATTCTAAGCGATCCTTGCCCGAGTAAAAACCTTGAACACACGCTTTCACAACACCTTCATTGCGCGCGCCCGCGATACAGGTCAATCTGTCTGAATTCGAATAATAACTAGAAACACACTCTTTCACCGCACCCGCAGTATGAGCCGTTGACGAACACTCCAGACGATCAGCGTTGGAATAAAAACTTTGGTGACACACATCCACGATGTCTCCCTCTGCCGGACCATTTGATCCACAGTTGGCCTGAATTTCCCTGGCATCCTGCATAAGCGTGTCAGCAAGTTCAAGACAAAGTCGAGAACAACTGCGACGACACTCGCTTGCCGTTTGCGCCGATGCATAAGATGAAAAAACCAAAAACATTGAAGCAAAAAAAAGTGCTTTCACATATCCCCCTAAAGTTGGTGTCATTTTTACCCTAAACTTTGCTTCAAGCAATGAATATGCCATTGATGACTTGCGACTTAAAGGAATTTTCCAGGACAATTAAACACTAAGTGCCAGAGTAGCAGCGCGCACTCGTTATTTCTTGATCAGAATCACGCACCATGTACAGGCAACTATCAAATTCACGATGCAATTGCACTCGCACGTGGGGTATTTTTTCGCCGTCACGAGTAAAGACGCGGTCAGGTTGCGCTTCGATATCCCAAACGGTGGGAAGATTACAAAGCTCTTTCATCTGATAGTTTGTATACGCAGCCACGCTTTGGATCGCTTTGATATAGCGAGGGCTATCTTGATATTTTAAGCATTTGTCAGAAGCACCTGCCGAAAAAGAAATCAGTGAAGCAATAAGAACGAAAACGGTTTTCATGGACATCCCCTTGGTAAGTGCCCAGACCCTAAAAGGCTGCAGCGTCAAAGCCAATCAGCATCGCTCTTTTTAAAGAAATCGAAAACGTGTTGAGAAAACCGCCCCCCATGTCTCACCTTGAGACTCGGCGTTCACTTTTCCCAAGTTGCGCAGAAAAATCACCTTTACCTTATAGGAAAAGGGCTCCCCGTTGGCTATACTAATGGTCTGGGGGAAATGATTATGGTTAAAAAAGTCTTCGGCTTTTTTGTGGGGGCTTTTTGCATCGTCAGTTCTGTTTTTCTTTTTCAAAACTGTGGCAGAGGCTTTCAGACTCTAGGGGACTCGGCCTCACTAGGTTCCAACTCCATTCCCCTTTCCAACTTCCGTGAAAACCAAATATCCTCGGCTTCCTCTGAGCAAAACTGCGATCCTGCAGCAGGTTGGATTTGCATGGAGCAACCGCTTTTGGCTAAAGACACTTTGATCGGCGCTTGGTATGCCATTTATTTTTACACCCGAGGTGCCTCACCTATCGATCACTGGGCAGAGACTCGCTATCGGCCCGAACTAGGTTACTACGAAAGTGGTGACGTGATGGCGCAACAATATCCGTATCTAAAACGCGCCGGCATTGATTATCTTTTATTGGATCACACGAATGGCTGGGGCAACGACCTTGGGCGCATCACTGAAAATGCAAAGAAAGTCTTTGCTAATTTACCAGCGGACATGCCGGTCGCGATCGCTAATGGGTCGCCACTCTGGAACTCTACTGGCTCGCGGGAGCAAAGAGGCCAAGACATGCAAATCGAAGTAGATCTTATCTACAACGAGCTTATGCAAAAACCTAATTATTTAAAATGGTATGACCCAACGACAAACTCTTACAAACCATTGTTGGTGGTTTACAACGATATCCAAAACGAACATCCCAATGATGAAATTCACAGGTATTGGAAAGATCCGCGCTTAACCGTGCGCTATTCTGCGGGTTATGCCAACAGCAGCAATCCCCTGCTTGCGCCGTACGCGAACGAAGGGATCTGGGGCTGGGTGATTCATACCCCACAGATCATCAGTCCTGAAACGATGGCAGTTCAAGCCGGTCACAATACGACACATCTTAAAAATCGTGTAGCACCACCAATCTATCGTGAAAATGGTGCCCTCTATATGCGACAGTGGTTAAACATTTTAAAATCTCGTCCTCGCAACGTGATCATTCCGTCTTGGAATGATTGGGCCGAAGAAACTTCCATCGAACCCGCTCGCCGAGTTGATCCATCAGCTGAAGCGATCGTCGATTATTACGGTGAAGAAACACCAGATTGGTATTTACAAATTACCGAAGGCTATACAAATTTACGCAAAGGTTTAATGCCTGGCTCTTACTATAAAACTGAATCGGACAATACGGTTTACAAAGTGGAAGGTGGCAAGCTCGTCGTCCAAAGTGCGATGCCACGACGCAAACCCGTTATTATTTTACCCGCGGGTACTTTAGATAGATATCTTAAGGCAACTCCGGCTCCGGCTCCGGCTCCGACACCAGCACCAACACCTCAAGCTCCAGCTCCAGCACCGCCCGTAGCTCCTCCTCCGGTTGCAGCTCCACCTGTAGCTCCGCCTCCGGCTACAGCTCCGCCAGTAGCAACTCCTCCGCCTGTCGTCAATCCTCCCGTGGCAGCGCCTATTCCAGAGGGCTTGTTTAAAATAGGAGTTAATCTTTACTACAGCAATGGGGCCCACTATTGCTACTTCCCGAATATGACACTTTTCACCGCACGCACTGGACGTACAGATGCGCAAGGGATTCGCGCGTACTCAAGTATTCCAAGAAGCATGACAAACGACGGGAACTGCCAATAGGCAGTTCCTTGTTCTGATCTACTTAGTTTGTTTCAACAGCCGCGCTGATCGCGCTAATCACTTTTTTACCTTGATCGACAGAAGCCTTCAGTTGCGAAGGCTCTTTTAATTTCCCTAAGACTTCTTCGGGCGCAAAGCTTAAGGTCTGAAAAGTTTCAAAAGATTTTGCAATGGCATCCCCGTAATCACGACGCACACTTGGCGGCATCAGATCAACTAAACGAGTGATCTCTTGAGACGCCCCGCCCGTGCCAGCGATTTCACCTAGAACCATATAGTATGTATTAGTCATCTCGACACCGACTTTACGATAGTCGTTTTTCGCCAGAGCCGCTTCGACTTTTTTAAAGCGCTTTTGCACAAGCTCTTTCAAAGTACGACGACGACGACCCCAACCAAATTCACGCTGGGCTTTGAATAAAAAACTTAAGGAAATGAAACCGTAAATTAAACCCCACATCCACGGACGATAAAGCAAGCTGGCATTCTTGGCCGGCTCCCAAGTCATCACGGGATCTGGCAAACGATTCTCAGGCGTTACGACTTTGGCCTTTCCTGTGTCTGCCATGCGTGCCGAAGATCCCACCGGAGCATTTGGATTATTGACGACATTTAAAGTAATAGGCTCTGTCGTCTTAGTGTAATACTTGTTCGTTTGCGGATCAAATATGCTGACACTTAAACCCGGGATCTTCACTTCGCCCTCTTGGCGTGGAATCACTAGGACTTCAAATTCTTTAAAGCTGCGACCATTTTTAAAAAACTTAGATTCTGATTTGGAATCGTACTGTTCAAGACCCGTGGGCAAATTCAAAGCCGGTAAATCAATCAATTTGGCGTTGCCGGCACCTTCAAAGCGCACTCGCAAACTAAAGGGCTGATTCACGGGCACTGTTGGATTTTCGACCACAGCGTGCAAGTCAAACTGCCCCACGGCCCCGGTAAAATCAGAAGGACGGCCTTCAACCGGCAAAGGTTTGACCTTGATGGGAACACGCGCGGAACTTTTTGTGTATTCATAAGGCTTACCTAAAAAGCCCCCCATTCCTTGGGTTAAAATACGCACGCGGGATTTGATTTTATATTCGTCAATGACAGCCGTCCCCGCCTTGATAGGAAATAAAGCGTGCGAAGCCAGCAAGGCCTTCTTCCAAGGAATGCCGCCGACAACTTCTTCGCTAAACTGAATGGAAGGGACTTCTTCGATGATCTCTTTCCAAAAGCCTTTTAAGCTTGGGAACTTCAAGCGATCTAAAGTTTCCATTTGGCCACGGGTATAGATGTACCAGTTCACGGTGACTTGCTCACCTTCGTACACTTCGGTTTTATCTATTTCCACAGAAATAAAAAAAGCTTCGTTAGGATTTGTCGGTAAACTTCTAAAGGCCGCGTCAGCCATGCCGCGCGGACGAGCAAAACCACCAAAGGGATCTTCGTCATCCAACTGATTTCCAGGCGCAAACTGCGGACGCTGCATTTGTTGCAGCAGCTGCGCACGCTGTTGCAGAATCTGATTATAAAGCTCTTCCTCGGCACTATCCATTTCATCCATCTGCCCCTGTGCAGAGTTAGAATTGGCCTCTGAAACCGTGATCACAAAGGGCTGGGAGCGAAAGACCTTGCCACCGCTTACCACCTCAAAGGCTGGCAAACTGAGCCGCCCCATTTTTGTGGGCCGCAAGCGATAGTAATAATTTTTTAGATACTGTTGTTGGAACTGCATCCCTTGCGGTGTTTGCGTCAACATTCGTGATGAGGCTTGGTTGCGCGACTGATCAACCAACTCAAATCCGTCCAGCTCTGGAATGCGCGGGTCTTGGGAATCATCCGATTCAGACACCACGGTCAAAGTTAAAGTAAAAATTTGCCCCAGACCGACGTTATTGCGATCGACATTGGATTGCAAGGCTGTGCCCGCCGCAGTTGCAAAACTTGAAAATAAATATGCTAGAACGAACAGCAGATTACCAGTCTTTATCACGAGGCTGCTCCTTGCCGCTTTTATTGTATTCGGCGCGAATTTTTTCTTCTTGTTGTTTCAGTTCACCCAGAATTTTTTTAACGTCCCCTTCAGAAAGCTCTTTGCCATCGAAAGGACGAGGTTTGTATTTCGGTGAACTTTTCGGTTCTTTTGGTTTTTCTTCTTTGTCTTTGCCTTCTTTATCATCGGGCTTCTTTTCGTCCTTTTTATCCTTATCATCCTTCGGATCCTTTTGATCTTTGGAATCCTTGGAATCTTTGCCCTCTTGCTTTTGATCATCTTTATTTTCTTGATCTTGCCCTTGGCCGCCACCAGCCTGCTGTTGGGTCAAAAGCTCGATATTATTTTTGGCTTCCATTGACGTCGGCACAATGTCTAAAGCCTTCTGATAAAGGGCGATGGCTTCGTCGACTTTCTTTTGCTTTCCTAAAAGTTGGGCTTGATTAAAGATAGCCATGAATTGCAATTGCGCATCGACTGACTTTTCCGCCAGCATCTCCGCTTCTTTATAAGATTGCCCCGCATTGTCGGGCTGTTCTTGCCCTTCAAAGGATAAACCTAAATTTAAATGCAACGGACCCGCAAATGGATCATAGCGTAACGCCTCAAGATATTTACCCGTCGCTGTCGGAAAGGATTGCCCCTGTAAAGCGGCATTCCCTTCACGATTTAATTCCAACGTGCGCAAGTGCGGACGCCCTGGCCCACAACCCAGACTCGCAAGAACGATTAAAGAGATAAGAAGATTCCAGCGCATCATCCTGGCGGCACCTCATAGCGACCTTTCCAAAAGCGAAAGCCCGAGCGACGCTCGCCTAAGAAAAGATCCAACAGTCCTAAAATAATTCCCAAAAATAATAATGTCTGAAAACGCTCTTCGTATTGAGTCGCCACGGTGGTATCAAATTGCGTTTTTTCTAAATTTGCGATGTCTTCTACCAGGTGCTTGGTTTGCTCCCCACCAAAAGTCGCAAAATAAAAACTGCCGCGACCGGCCTCTGCCAACGCACGCAAGGCATCCCCTTTAACCGTTGTTAAAATCGTTTGCCCTTGGCGATCTTTCTTATAGCCCTTTAAAAAACCCATGCCGTCACGCACCGGGATCGCACCACCTTTTTCTGTGCCATAAGCCAAAGAAAAAATACGCACACCTTCACCGACAAACTTTTTAGCTTCTTCCAAAGCTCCGGGTTCATGATCTTCCCCGTCAGAGGCCAATAAAATCACGCGCGTGACTTTCACCACTTCATCGGTGGAAACCCCACCCCGCTCAAAGGCTTCTTTCGAGACTCGCAAAGCTTCCATAAAATTGGTTCCCTGCGAAGACACTGAGGATGGCTCCAAAGACTCGATGAACATCTTCACAGCCCCCGGGTCATTGGTTAGAGGGGACAACAACGCGGCAGAGCCCGCAAAAGCCACCACCCCGACCTTATTTCCAGGCATCAAGTCGATCAAGCGACTTAGTTCCGCCTTCGCTTGGGCTAAACGCGAAGGCTTCACGTCTTCGGCCATCATACTTTCAGATACGTCAACAGCCAGGATGATTTCGACCCCTTCACTTTTGACTTCCTGTTGGCTTTCGCCCAATTGCGGGCGCGCTAACGCAAGGACGAAAAATAGCACTGTCAGCACTTGCAGAAGAGCTTTAATAGATCTTTTTTTTGTTGATACGGAACTTGCTAAAAATGGGTAAAGACGCGAGCCAATGGCTTTCTCCATGCGCTTTTTAGCTCTGCGTTCAAAGATAAATCCAACAATGATAATAATAGGAATTAGCCATAGGTAATTAAAGGCGGCGATGTTTTCAAAGCGAAACATTATGGCACCCTCCTTAACCAAGAACGACCCAGCAACAATCCCAGCAAATAAAACAGAATGCCCATAAGCAAATAAGGCGAAAACTCTTCTTTGTAATTTGTGAACTTGTTCACATCAATTTTAGTTTTTTCTAAAGAGTCAATGTCACTAAAGATCTTTTTTAGGCCGTTTTCATTCGTCGCGCGATAAAACTTTCCGTTCGTATCTTTCGCCATGCGCTCTAAAAGCTCTTCGTTCACAGTACTTTCAAACGGTTGATAGGTTTTGATCTTTTGTCCAAAGATATCGCGCGTGTAAACTGGAATGCGCGTCGGACCATCTTTACCTAAACCGATTGAATAAACCTTGATGCCATAACCCTTGGCGATTTCTAAACCTGTTTCTGGATCAATGGTGCCCGAGTTATTTTCACCGTCCGTCATAAAAATCATCACACGGCTTTTTGCTTGAGAATCTTTTAAGCGCCCTGCGGCGTTGGCCATCGCCACACCCAAAGCTGTTCCATCTTTGATACGCGCACTGGACGCACTGGTGATTTCATCGACACGTTGTTGGATCATTTGGTAATCCAACGTGGGTGGCACCATGGTAAAGGACTCGCCCGCAAAAACCACAAGCCCGATACGATCTGAAGAACGACCTTCAATAAACTGCTTGATTGTTTCTTTCGCCGCTTCCAAGCGATTCAGCGGCTTCATGTCTTCAATCAACATACTGTCTGATACGTCCAGGCAGATGACGATGTCGATACCTTCGACATTTTTTTTAATTTTCGTATTGGTCGTTTGCGGGCGCGCCAAAGCGACAATTGCCAAAATCAAACCCACAGCTTTTAAAAGGTTCGGCAAGTTCATCAATCGTGTACGCAAACTAGGCGTCACTGTCTTAAGTAAGTCGACCGAACCAAACTGCAAAGTGGGCGTTTTCTTGCGTCGGTTCCACATAGTCCAGATCAAAATTAAAACAACCGGAATAATCAGCCAAAAGGCCCACGCAGAATGATAGGTCATTTGTTAGACTCCATCTTTTCCACCAGGGTGCGGGATTGAGTTGCGATGTTTAACGCATCTTGCCCGGTTACGTTGTCTTTATCTTGTAAGCCGCGACTTAATTCCTTTAAAAGTTTTTTTAAATCATCTGCATAATGGTCAAAAATCTTACGATTGTGCTTTTTAATATCTTTTAGAATCAGACGGTCGCCCCACTCAAAGGCTGGCAAACGGAATTTGCGCGTCAGATAAAGTCTTAACATGTGATCGGTTTGTCTAAGACAAAGTTTCACGTCTTCTGGCTCTACCTTCGTACCAAAAAAAACTGTGTTGACCCGCGCTAAGTTGCGCATGCCTTTGTGAAACTCCGACAATGGTGACAACGCCGAGTCATGTTCTTTAAGACGCTCCAACATATTCCGTCTTTGTACCACGCGATAAATTTTAGCGATCAGCACCAGGGCAAAAACCCCGAGCACTGAAAATAAAATTGCCCAATACAACGCAGGCACCGCCATTTGCGCAGGACCAAAAGGTCCAAAAGGTTGCGGCTGAGCCTGAGGATTTGCAGGATCCGCAGGAGGAATGACAGTTTCCACCGCGAAAGACACTGGCCCTAAACTTAATGTTTGTGCGCCATCTGACAGTTGTAAATCCTGAAGTTCAAATTTTCCAGCCATGTACGAAGTCACTTTGATATCGGCTGTCGTCAAAGAGCGGAATTCAAAAGATCTCAGTTTTAAAACGTATTTCTGTTCGGGCTTTAGGACAAACTGCAACTGCTCTTGATGTAAATCGCGCGGGAATTCCCCGTCACATACCAACAGAAAATCCCTGCCGACAGTTAACTCTGCAGGCTTAAGACCCTCGACGGCCGGTATTTCTGTTTTACACTGAATCGTTGCCATTATTTTCTCTTCTTAAAAAATGCAATCAAAGGATTTACGTAATCCTCGCTGGATTTCACATCGACCCGTTCCACTTGGGATAAGCGCAACAAACGATCGCGCTGATCTTTACGTTTTAAAACAGCGTCTTCATACTGCGCGCGAAACCCTGGCGATGAAGTATCCACGGTGACCACCTCGCCTGTTTCTGCATCTTGCACGTCGATCACACCCATCTGCGGCAAAGAATATTCAGCCGCATCGTTGACCACACATGCAATCACATCATGCTTACGTCCTAAAAGACGCAAGCTTTGATCAAAACCTTGATCCATAAAATCGCTAAACACAAAAATCGTCGCACGTTTTTTCAAGACACCTTGCAGGTAAGAAAAACTTGTCGACAACTTTGTGCGATGACTTTTGGGTTTGTAATAAAACAGATCACGTAACAAACGATGCACGTGACCGCGCCCTTTTTTGGGTGGCACATAATGTTCGACTTGGTCGCTAAACAACAACAAACCAATTTGGTCATTGTTTTTCACCGCCGCAAAAGCCAACAGAGCTGCCATGTGAGTCATCACTTCGCCTTTAAAATAAGGGCCCGTGCCGAAATCACTGGAACCACTGACGTCGACGGCGATCACCAAAGTCAGCTCACGCTCTTCTTCGAATGTTTTGATATACGTTTTACCCGTGCGCGCCGTCAGCGGCCAAGAAATACTGCGCACGTCATCACCTGGGACGTATTCCCGAAAGTCCGCGAAAGTCATACCTTGGCCCTTAAAGGCCGTGTGGTATTCGCCCGCAAAAAGATTATTCACCAGTTTTCTGGTGCTAATCTCAAGCAGCTTAACTTTCTTAAGGACCTCAGGAGGCAAACTCACTAGGGCACCTCAACCTGACTTAGGATCTCTTTGATCACGTCATCAGTTTTAATATTTTCAGCTTCGGCTTCGTAAGTCAGAATCAGACGATGTCTCATCACATGATACGCGATGGCTTTAATATCTTCGGCCGTCACATAACCACGTCCGCGTAAGAAGGCATGGGCTTTCGCCGCACGATACAAACTGATCGTGGCACGTGGCGAACCGCCGACGTTGATTAGGTTGGCAATGCGACTTAATCCGTATTCGCCAGGGTTGCGCGACGCCATGATGATTTCGACGATATAATTTTTAATTTTCGCATCGACATAAATTTGATCTACGCGGGAAGAAACACGCAAAAGATCTTCTTTAGAAATAACTGAATTAACAATCGGCTTATCATTTGCGCCCATGCGATTTAAGATTTCAAGTTCTTCACCCTTTGCCGGATAAACCACATTGATCTTAAACATGAAACGATCCATTTGCGCTTCGGGCAAAGGATAAGTACCTTCTTGCTCTAGCGGATTTTGTGTTGCCAGAACCAAGAACGGATTGGCTAACTTGTAGGACTCATCCCCGATCGTCACTTGTTTTTCAGCCATCGCTTCCAGCAACGCGGATTGCACTTTTGCTGGGGCGCGATTGATCTCATCGGCTAAGACGATATTTGTAAAAATCGGCCCTTTGCGGGGGGCGAACTCGCCTGATTTGGGATTAAAAATCATTGTCCCGATAAGGTCGGTCGGCAATAAATCGGGAGTAAACTGAATGCGCTGAAAATCTAAGGATATAGATTTTGAAACTGTGGCAATTGTCAGCGTTTTTGCTAAACCTGGGACACCCTCAAGCAGAATGTGCCCGCCGGTGAGTAGGCCCATCATAATGCCCTCAACCATTTCTTTTTGCCCGACGACAACTTTGTTAATTTCGGCCATCATTTTTTCAATGAATTGGCTCTCTTGCTTGATCGCGGCATTCAGGGCCATGATATCGACTTCACTCATGCTGATTCCTTTCAACGGAGAGAATGAAAAACCTTTTCGCGAAGGCTATTGTCTATTTCACAATTTTCCTATTAACATCGCAAGCTTAGAGTTACTGGCCCAGCGCTTCCTCTACCCTTGCCAAGGGCGCCAGAAAGTGGGACAAATTTGTATGATCAATATCAATACAAAAGTCTGGCTTTTTATCCTTATTAGTTCTTTCACCTTGCTTGTCGTTGGCTATCAAGTGGGCGAACGCCTGGGATTATTGATCGGCTTTTTGTTCGCCTTGGCTTTAAACTTCTTCGTATTCTTTTACGGAGAATCCCGCGTCCTGGCAAAACTCGACGCCAAACGCCTTAAAGGCCAAGACGCCTGGGGCCTTTTAGATAAAGTCGAAAAGTTTTCCGCCCTTTTAAATATGCCCGCTCCGGCAGTGTACGTGACGCCGCATGCTTCATCGAATGCTTTTTGTGTGGGTCGCTCTTGGCGCCGCGGGTCCTTGGGTTTCACCGCGGGACTTTTAAAAAATTTGGACGACACCGAACTTGAAGCGGTGGTCGCCCATCAATTATGTCACATTCGCCGCTTAGATACTTTTGCTTTTAGCGTCAGCAGTACGATTGCCAATTCCATCGTGGGCTTGGGTCAGTTCCTGGATCAATTTTTGCCCTACAAGTTGCAATTCTTTATGCCCGTCTTATCGCCAATAGGCTGGTTGATTATTAAATCCGTGGTCGTTGAAAAGTCTTTCTTTGAAAACGACTTGATGGCTTCGGAACTTTTAGAAAGTCGTCACCGCCTGGGAGAAGTCTTGTGGCGCATGGAAGGCTTAGCGCAAACTCAGCCTTTAGAAATCCCCCCTTGCACCGGGCATTTGTTTATTGTGAATCCTGAAGGATTCAATCAGCGCAATTTATTTTTAAAGTCCCATCCTGCCATTGAAGTGCGCCTTAAAAAGCTTATGGGTTATTACCCGATTTAAGCTTTCTAGGGGGTCCCTTGACAGGACGGATTTTCGACTCACGTTCTAAAATACGGAGACTTTTATGGGTGAAAAGTTAGAGGCTTCTTTTTCAGTTCTGATCATGTCCGTCGCGTCCTCTGCGATTATGGCCATGGGACTTGCGCCAAATCCTCAGTCTGGCGAAGTATCCAAAGATAAAAACATGGCTCGCTTTAACATCGACCTTTTGGTGGTCCTGCAGCAAAAGACCAAGGGCAATCTGACAGCTGACGAAGAAAAGTTCTTAGAACACCTTATCAGCGATTTACAACTTAAGTTCGTATCGATCTAAAGACTAAATTTTAAGCTATTTTTTCTCGCACACTTTGCGAGAATAGATATCAAGGAGTTTTCTGTGAAGAAGAGTATTTGGTTCTTAATAAGCGTTTCATTGCTGTCTTCCTTTGCCTTTGCTCAAGGCCTGCCTTTACCAAAGGATCCGCCAAAATTAAAACTTGGCGAAGCGATGCCGATCAATCTTTTTGTCGAGCTGGCAAAGGCCATCAATCCAGCCGTGGTGAATATTTCAACCACCGCTTTACCTAAAAATTTACCTCGAGGCCGCGACCCGATGCTAGATATGCTCGAGCAACTTTATGGCTTCCGCATGCAGCAGCCGCAACAACAACAGCGCCCTCAACAAATGGGCCTAGGCACAGGATTTATCATTCGCGAGGATGGCTTGATCGTGACCAACAACCACGTGATCGCCGGTGCTGATATCATCAACGTGCAACTGAGTGAAAATTCCAAAGACATTTACGAAGCAACCCTGGTGGGCAGTGACGAACGCACTGACATCGCTTTGATTAAAATCACACCGAAAGGCAAACTTCCCGTGGCTGTCCTAGGAAGTTCAAAAGACCTTGAGGTGGGTGAATGGGTAGCCGCTTTCGGAAATCCTTTTGGTCACGGTCACTCGATGACTAAAGGTATTGTGTCTTCAAAAGGACGCGAGATCGGCGAGATCAATAAACTTCCTTTGATCCAAACAGATGCCAGCATCAACCCAGGCAACTCTGGGGGCCCCCTGGTCAACGTGAAGGGCCAAGTCGTGGGTGTGAACTCTGCCATCGATGCGCGCGCGCAAGGCATTGGTTTTGCGATTCCGATTGATGACGTAAAAAATTTGATTCCAACTCTTGAAAGCAAAGGGCGCATTGCACGCGGTTATATTGGTGCGGGCTTAGGTGATTTAGACCCCGAGGCGGCAGAATACCTGGGCTTAGGCGAAGTCCGCGGAGCTGTGATCACGAACATGGATCCGAAGGGGCCTGCTGCCAAAGCGGGTTTAAGAATTTATGACATCGTCACTGAATTTAATGGCAAAACCATCCGTGGTTCTATGGATCTGATCGATGCTGTTGCTGATTCTTCGATTGGCAAAGCAGCTAAGGCCAAACTTATCCGTAACGGCAAAAAATTGGATTTAAACATCCTAGTAGCTGAACGCGATGAGGGTCGCCGCGTGGTTCGTGCTGCGCAAAAGAATTATCAAGGACAAAAAGTACCGTTCAACTTGGGCTTCACCGTGGCCGACCCAACGGCCGAACTGCGCAAAGAGTGGGGCTTACCCGAAGACATGTCACAGCCCGTGGTCACGGAAACAGAGCGCGCCTCTGCCGCTAGCAAAAGCGGTTTGCGTGTGGGTGATGTGATTTTAGATGTGAACAAGGCGCCGGTTGAGAACTCTAAAGACGTGCTGAAAAACCTTAAAAAAGGCAGCAACACTTTGCGTATCGCACGCAACACGCGCATTCAGATCATCAACATTGAAGCTAATTAGTTTCACGGTGTGAAAGTTTTCTAAAAAAAGCCCGTTTTCTCGACGGGCTTTCATTTGCGCACGAAGACCTTGCCGTGCCACTCTGTCTGCTGATATGCACTGGAAAAATTTAATCAATCCAGGAGCATTCTATGAAATTGATCCTTGCCCTTTTCGTATCGTTATCTGCAACCTCAGCTTTTGCTGCAAAATTATCTGCGACTAAATTCACTTGCACGAGCGTAAAAGCGGGCCTAGTGGTCACGACAATTCCGCAAAACTTTTTGGTCGAAGTTTTTGACCTTCAAGGCAATTTGCTTAACGCCTATACGGACGTATATCCTGTGTACTCTTACGCAGATGTTTTGAACCCTATGTTTATTGATGTGAAAATCATTGACGGCTTTTCTGGAAAAACAATCTTGCTAGCCTCTGAACAAGCTGGAAAAATCACGGGCGAGTTCAATGGTGATGCATCGTTCGTTTGCCAAAAGCAATAGAACCCAGGGATTGTGCTTTTACTTTTAAGAAGGCGTCCTAAACTGAGACGCCTTCCGCTTTGACCCGACAATTCCAGAGCATTCCTTGAAAAAAACTCGACCAAGGTCTTCAGTTTTTTGAAAACGCCGCCGAGAAGTTCATTGGACCATAGTATGGTTCCAATGTTTGCAACAAGAATGACACCTGGAAAGGCACTTTATATGAAAGTCACCGAGGTCAAAGTTTTTCCCGTCAATGAAGACAGGCTTAAAGCCTACGTTTCCATCACATTAGATGGCTGCTTTGTGGTCCGTGACCTTAAGGTCATTCAGGGCACCAGTGGGCTGTTTGTGGCGATGCCGTCGAAAAAGCGCAAAGACGGCCAATTCCGCGATATCGCGCATCCCTTAAACCAAGAAACCCGCGCCATGATCGAGGACTTGGTTTTTGAAGCTTATGAAAAAGAACTAAAATCCATGGGAGAAACCCTGGTAAATCTGAAACGCCAAAAAGCTCCTGGGAGCGATTATGGCGGCGACGAATACTAACCACCGGTTGAGGAGTACCCTGCTCACGCCAACTTAACTTTTCCCTGTGGAAATTTTAAGCATGCGGCGGCTTCAGAACTCCCATGGAACCCATTTTAGCAAGCCCGTCGGCATCCCGACGGGCTTTTTTTATGCCCGCAGACGTCGACGCGCAAAGTCTTAGATTGCATTTCGGCCTTAGAATCCGTAAGTTAGCAATTCGAAAGTCTTCTTGCTGGGGTATCGTCAAGTTGGTAAGACAACAGATTTTGATTCTGTCATTCGCAGGTTCGAGTCCTGCTACCCCATCCAATTTTCCTCCTCAGAAAAACAGGTTCTACGGTTCTACGGTTCTACGGTTCTACGGTTCTACGGTTCTACGGTTCTACTCACTTGATGGTGGAACTTCGTTTAAATCACACAAAAATCATA
>JABWCO010000068.1 GCA_013360185.1 Bdellovibrio sp. | reverse complement strand
ATTCTACCTCAGAACGACGAAAAATTGTCTTTGATAGTCTGCCAGATAAGCAGAAGTTTGATAAATTGATAAAGCAGTACGAGGAGGCTTATGAGTACCTACCAAAAGTGGTTGCGGAAGTCTTGTATTATGCATTTCTAAAAAAGAGATATTGGCCGGAAAATGTCGATGATCGTTTGGAGCAGGCTCAAGAAGATGGATATATCTCGATAGATGAGGACGAACAGTCGATTGAACCTAATTTTGACGACCCCAAAGTGAAGCGTTTAAATAAGGCAGTCATGCGAATAAAAATATTCTTGGAATCTGAATCAGAATCTGAGTTTTCGGATCAGTTTATTGAAGAGAATGACTACAGCCCCAATCTCGATAATAAGCGGTTTTGGAAAGACTTCTTACGAATTTAACACTCGAAAATTCTTCATTTTGAAACGGCCGGCAGGTGTAACTGCTGGCGGCATGGACTCTTCTATTCTTGATCGGGAATCTAATATTTTTTGAGCACTTTTTCTCCAGACAGCCAAAAATGGCGGGAAATTCAGTGGAATTTTTCGAGTGTTTTTGCAAAGACTGCCTATAATAGCGATGACGTCATGCCGTTGACTGTATGAAATAGCATTTTAGCCATTTTCGGGTCTTCCCCCTAGCTGCATTGCAGAAAAGGGGTTATTTATCAAAGCAACCGAAACCATTTGACCAGTCCATGTCATTTTATATCTCTATAAAATGGACTTATTTAACGAAACTCAGAAAATTAGACACCCTGCCGCCGTAGCCCTAACCCATATGCGTTCATTCCTGGCAGAAGAACATCCGCAGCAACAATGGATTATCGACAATCTTCTACTTAAAGGTGGAATATCGTTGCTCTGTGGGAAGCCGAAAGCTGGAAAGTCTACGTTAGCAAGACATCTCGCAGTGTCTGTGGCAAGAGGTACCGACTTCTTAGGGAGGAAGACCGAGAAGAGTGTAGTCATCTTCCTTGCTCTTGAAGACCACCGAGCAATGCTACAGCAAAGCTTTAGAAACCTCGGTTGTGACGGCAGTGAAGAAATATTAGTACATTGCGGGAGTCTTTCATTAGGAACCACAAAACAATTAGAACGACTAATTGAGGAAAATTGTGCAAAATTGATAATAATTGATACTTTATTCCGCTTTACGAGGTGCCATGACCTTAATGACTACTCGTCTGTCCTAAATGCACTCACCCCTCTTTCAGACCTTGCTAGAAAATACCACGTGCACATTTCAGCGATACATCATGCTGGGAAGAGCGAACGTGCAGACTCTTTAGATAGTGTCTTGGGAAGCGTTGCTGTGCATGGCTCTATGGACAGCACACTTCTATTAAGCAAAAAATCCGAATTCAGAGTCCTAGAGTCTCAACAGCGATATGGAATAGACTTCCAGCCAACGACGTTGCTCTTTGACTCGGAAACGTCACGAGTGTCGCTAGGAATTCCCATTTCAGATATTGAAATAGCCACGGTTTCCCAGGAAATCTTCGACTTCATCGCCAACACCACAGCCCCCGTCTCTGAGAAGGAGATTACTGATGCGATTGGACGAAGGACTAAGAATATTCGAAAAGGGCTACGACTTTTACGAGATGATGGGACTATCGTAAGAACTGGCTCAGGTGTTCGCAATGACCTCTATAGATACTCTTTCCCATTAAAATCATAAAAGGAACACGGGAACATCCAACCTGCACTTTGGTCAATTTTGCCTATCTAAAGATATATAAATCCCAGGCCGATATAGCTCAATAGCTATGACCAACCCCGAATGTATCTTTGATATTCTTCAGCAATTTTTGATCTCAGACGAGATTACTGACTCAATGGTAGATCACCTTTTAACGGAAGCAAAACACACCTTCAAAAACTCCAGACAAAGGAAACCTGATCTCGAATCTACACAAACTAGTAATCAGGCCCTTGATATTGCCAAAAAATTGCAGAATCACTTCGATACAAACCGTGGGAGTCTACTTTTTACTAATCGAGTCAGTCGATCTGATGATGAACCGTCACCATTTCCAGATGTTAGTGAAGTTCCACCAGACTTAATAATACAGGTTCCATTTGAACTACGGCACAGAGGAAAAGAAGTTTTTTTTCTAATTGGATGGTCTGCTTGTGATTACTTGATTCAAGAAAGCTATGCGATCCTGAGAAATAGAGTAAAGAAAAATGGTTGGAATTCAAATAAGAAAAGAATTTCCCTTCAGCATAAAATGTTCTCTGATTGGCTAGAGGCACTTGGCAATTCCGACAGTTTTGGCTTTTATCCCTACATTGGACCTTTCACGCAGATTAATTGGCATCAAGCCAGCACTAGAATTAGCCAGGCCCTCACTGAAGAAATAAAGACTCTTGAAGAAATCTCAAATGGATCCTGGCCTAATAAGGAAATTTTTCAAGCCTACTCAGGCAAAAGAAAAGCAGATATCTATTTTCAGTGGTCCATTCTTAGCTTGATGAGAATGCTCGAAGTCACAAAAAATGACCACTATAAAGAACTAAAGACTGATCTTAAGGAACTGTTTGCCTATTTAGGAGTCGAAATCAACAGTAGCTTTCTTAGGGTCGGTGCGAAACAAAGACTTATAGATGGTAAAGAAGTACGCCAGGACCCAATGCAACTTTGGCAAACCATTTGCCGTTTGAAAACTTTAGTATCCTAGCAAGTCCGCCAGTACGTCTAATTTAGTTGAACTAGCGATATAACATTAAAATCAGTATTGAACTAAGAAGGAGCCTCATTTGGGAGACTCCTTTGAACTCTGTCAAAATCGAAAACTTTCTAAAATACGATGCAGAATTAATCCGTTTGCTGAAGCAACAAACAGAAGACCATTTGTATTCAGAGCAAAGTACGACGAATATGAGACACAAGTCAGCATGGCGCTGCGCTGAGTTCCATCCATGCAAGAGAACTGAGTGTTCAAGTTGTATGGAAAGGAGAAGACAGTACTTCGTTTTTATGGCGAAACAATATTCAATTAAAGTGGGACTGAATAGACACGCAACAGTCACCTGGCCTTTGAGTAAAAGCGATGATGCTTGGAATCGCCTTCAGTCCCTATCTAAAATGCTTCCCCAAAGAGTTACTGGGCGCATTGGTCCATTCATTCGTGTGCTTGCAATCGGCCTCAAAAGTGACGCCCCTCACACACATTATATGATCCGCTCAGATTCTGAGAATGTTTTCAAAAAAATCATAAAAAAGTACAGCCCCCATGGCTCTCGGGTTTCACTCAAAACCGAATTCATCTACGATGTAGAGAATCTGTTAAACTATTTGTACGAAATGAACTTCATGCCCACTGCAAGTGATCCACGTAGAATTAAGGGAATGCGCTTCATAAGTGGAAGTAGGGGCAAATTTACATACTCATATCCCAATAGTGTACAGTGGAAGATTTACGAACAGCTTCTCAGAGAATTTCAAAGCCAGGGGCAACTTCACAATTGATGCACTTATGAAAGTCGAAGTTAAACTAGAGGAGAAAAACTCCGATATATTTTGCACTGCCCTCGATCTAATTTTAAACATTCTCATCGAGGATTTTATAAGATTGGAGGGCCATGAGAAAATCGAGCGGGAAAACACAAGAGAAGCCGATCTGCTCAGTGGGCATCTACGGGAGACACAGCAGCGACAAGCAGAATCCGACATCGGCCGATGATCAGATTCGCAGAATAATTTATCATATAGAAAGAAAGAACCTCCCCCTGATCAAGTACCCCGCTGCAAGCTACGACCTGATCGTTGACGAAAATTGGGTTCTAAAGGACGAAGCCGAAACAGGCAAGGTCGCAACTCGAAAAGGATACAATCGTCTTCTAGAAGGAATTCGCAACAAAGCATTTGATGCAATTATTGTTGACGACTTGTCTCGATTAACCAGAGATTTAGGAGATCAGCTAGAACTTTTCGATTTACTCCGGTTTCACAAAATTGAACTTTTCAGCGTGTGCGACGGAGCCAGCTCTGAATCTTCAAATGCAAGAGTTCACTTTATTGTCAAAGGACTGGTGAACGAACTCGGGAATGAAGGTCATGCGCTTAGAACAAAACGTGGTCAGGAGGTCCGAGTCCTCCAAGGTTACAGCACCGGTGACATCTGTTACGGCTATTATTCTGAACCAACTCAAACACGCACCACCGGCGGCCGTGAAACTCCTTCGCACTACGCAATTAAAATCAACCCAAAAGAGGCTAAAGTAGTTCAGCTTATCTTTGAGCTAAAAGCGAAAGGCATGGGATATTCTGCTATTTCTAAGTACCTAAATGATCGACAAATTCCCTCGACAACCCGTGGTCAGAAGATTACCGGCCGTCATTGCAATTGGAGCAATTCACTAATACGTAAAATACTGACTCGACGGAAGTACATCGGCGATTGGGATTGGGGAAAAACAACCCGAATGAGGAACCCAGATTCAGGGAAGATCGTTAAAGTCGATCAAGCCCAAAACCTATGGGTTGAACATCTCGAAGGCAAGCAGCTTCGTGAAGACCTGATTATAGTAAATACCGAGCTTTGGAACACAGTTCAGAATTTAATCGACCGAACCACAAAAATATTTCAAGAAACCAAAAGTAAAGTTGCGGCAATGAACGAAGCCAAACAGGTTGCATTGAGCTCTGGGGCGTTACTAGCTGGAATCTTACATTGCAGCCAATGTGGTGGCCAGTTCCTACAAATAACAGGAAGACGAGGTGGATACTATGGATGTTATACCCATCACCGCAAAGACAAGTCAGCTTGTTCTAATAAGCGACTAATCAATCGCCCAAAAGTTGAATCAAAGGTCATCGAAAAGGTACAAAGCATCCTGTTAGACCAAAAGAATTTGGAGCTTGCTACCAAGATTCTAAACGAGAAGGTCAAACAGCGAATGGCAGAAAATCCTGAAAACCTGAAACAATTGGGCAAACGAAAACTTGATATTGAAAAAGACCTAAAACGACTGCTAGATTTTGTAATGAAGGACGGTGGAGGAGCTCTCAGCACTGTCCGGGATGCCATGACCGATCAAGAACGCCAGCTCGATATGATAAAACAAAAAATTCGATCGGCAGAACATCTGAACAAAAACAGAATTCTCGTTACACCCTTCACTCTTAAGGACAAATACCAACGACTTGCTGGCTATTTTGCCAAAGAGCCCCGAATCGCAAATGCAGCACTTCGCCAGCTGATCCCAGGAGGCATCATCTGCGCCCCCAAGGTTTCGTCTGAGAAGAAGAACCATAATCAGAATAATAGTGAGTGGACATTATATGGGAGAATCCTCGTCGGGGTTTCCGACGGGTTCTCAAATCTAGGTATTGGTGGAGGAGACGTGATCGCTCCAACCTGCTGAAAACACTATGCTCTTCAATTAAATTGCCTCAGTTGAGCCTGATTAGCAATAAATATAAGGTTTTTAAAATTAAATATAAGATCTAAAACTCCGATCTATTGTCAAATTTGCCGCCTAATCGACCGCTAAAGACCTCCCAAAGTTCGGCAGCACATAACCCTACCCCGCATCATCTCCGTTCGACCACGCCCCAATAAAACGCAAAACGGATAGTCTACATAACCTATTTCCTATCGAAAAAAAGTTCCATACATAAAATGATCTGCACTGTTAGATGAATACGCCATAAAAGAGTCGATCAAGAATATCTTGATCGACTCTTTATAAAAATAAGAACTTAAAAAATTGAATACCTATTTAAAAAATAAGTCGTGGGGTTGCGAAAGCAATATGGGGGCTAGACCTAAGCCCGTCAAGGTTTGACGATCATGTGCCTTGAACTTCAGGCGGGAAGACAATGTCATCCCTCAGGGTCTCTCTCCTTCTTTTTATTTAAGGGGGAGGGGGGTTTCTGGGATGACCCGACCGCAGAACACAATCGGAAATTCCTATTATATTATTACTCTTAATTATTATTAGTAATGTGATTATAGAATATAATTTCTATTTATTATATATGACTGATGAATATGTTGAGAAAATGCTGTCGCTTGATCTAGAAAAAATGAACCTCGGAGAACTGCTTAATTATCTCGAGTTTCTTCTTGTTAATCAGGTGTATTATCATAAAAAAACAGAAAATCGTCCTTTTCAAAAAAAATACTTTGAGGTCATTCAGTTCATCATAGAAAAATATGACTTCATTGACCCAATGGGCATCAAATGAAATTCAATCATCTCTTTTCAATTATCGAATCTAAGATAAACTCTCTTGAGCAACTAAAAGGGCTTGTGACTGAATTAGAAAATGAAATCAAGTTCATGCAAAAGCATCATGATATTTGCCAAACCTCTGTTCAAAAGCGTTACGCTAGAATAGCGAACAGAGTTGTTAAAGATCTAAAGTTTGACGCCGAAGACTTCGCACCTGATGACGATAATTAAGCCGCCGATTTTTTGTCTTTATCATTTTTATCAGCGAGCAAAATTTGATTGTTCAATAAATGTCTTTCAAGTTTTTCAAATTCTATTTTTTCCGCAGTCGTTAAACTGATAGCTCGATGATTGTTATTTCCGTCAAAAACAACTTGATACGTTGACTTGTGCTCTAATTTTTTAATTTTGTAGTTGAGCCAAAGAGAAAGTGCCGTCTTTAGAAATCCGAGAGAAAGCATGAGAACAACGAGGATTCTAAAAAATCCCAAACTATCTTTGATAAGGCCGAGTAATTGACTTGTTAAATCCATACAACCTCCACAACTTATTTTATCGGTCTTTTCAGATAGGCCCTAGCTTAATTAAAAAAATTCCATTTATGAAATATGCATGATTTTAGTATTTCTGATTTGTTAATAATTTACTTTTCTCTATGGGCCTTATCCCAGGTACTTATCCAGGTCATCTTTGCCGAAAAAAAAGAAAGTGACGAGAGTCCGCAAAGAAGAAAAAAGAAGAGACGCTCATCAGATAATGACGAGCGTCCGTGATGATCACCTCACCTCGGAAATTAACCATTTTCCGTCTTGCTTTTGTAGACGCAAAGTCAAATTAAGTGACTGATTTTTTTGATTGGTAAGTTTCAACTCAACAACCGAAACATCATTCTCTTCCTGACTTTTTACAATTTCGATATTTTTAATACCTTCGGCTTTTAACTTCGCCGAATTTTCACCAAGCCAATTCTTGACGCCGCTTTCGCTCATCATAGAAAAGTTAGGCACCATCGACTTAAATGCCGCATCCGTTTTTCCATCAACAATGTTTTGAGCAAAATCTTTACTTACGTCATTGGGCTTTTTCGTACAACCAAATGCTAAGGCAATCGCTAACGCTATCAAAATTTTTTTCATGCGACCTACTTAATTTTTGAGTCGTCGAATTTATTCGACTTCAAAACTGAGCAGTTATAGTCCATGCCATCAGAGTTTGAACCTGTATGCTTGTATCCATTTTCTTGCTCAAACCTAAAGATACGACAAGATTTATTTTCACCGCCGAACATAAGGTCAGTCATAGTTGATTGACCATTGCCAACGATATAAGCGATGTAATAGCGAGTTTCGCCGAATGTATTAGGATTTTCCCAGCCGACACTGATCGGCTCGCCTAACAAAGTCGCTGCCTGTTTCGGATCTTTCCCTTTCACTTGACCAAGTTGTTGATAAAGTGATTCCTTCGTCACGTTTTCATATTTTTTGCTCATGCTTGAGCATCCTGTAAAAACAAAAGCCATTGTCAAAATTGTGATTATTAGTTTTGGTGTTTTCATTTTAAAATTCTCCGTTTTCTTTATTGTTTTGCAAAAGTTGAACTATTTAGTTGCGTATGGCGAAGCGACGAACTTGAGCCGTTGTTGCCGCCGCTTTGTTGTCCAAGAGCAAGAGTTGAGCCGCCTGTGATTGCAAAGATTGTGTATAGTGTTGAGGAGTATGTATTACATCCTGTCGCAGTCACATCCTTGTAACTCCCCGCCGTCCATGAACTAAGACCGCAATCTACACCCGTATTCATATCAGACTGAGCAGATGCACTTGCGGGCATATATTCAAGTTTGGTCAATGTTAAATTTAAAGAAGTTGCAGAGGTATTACTCGCACTTGTGCCGTCAGTAGCGGCGGTGAAAGTTGCTCGCTCAACTTTGTAAATAGTCCCGCAACTACTTGCATCGTTATAGTAGGCCGTAGTTAACACTAAAGTATTTCCCGATACGACAACCTGACTACCATATTGAATGCTCGTCCCTTGCAAGCATGATGTTTGCCATTTTGTTGCAGTCGCAAGGTCACTCAATGAGCCGCCAGCCCCCGAAGTTCCTCCGTCCGTCGATGCTCCACCACTAGAGCCAGACCCACCACAAGCCGCAAGACTGAGAATACTAATTAGTGAGACAATTTTCTTAATCATTCAAAAAACTCCTTTTTTTGATTTTGTTTCAACTCATAAATCTTCAAATTAAAATCGAACCACCAAGAATGAAGAGTACCGTCGTCTATTTGGAGCAGTATTGGAACTAAATCGCTTAAGGGAATTTGCTCTGCTCTCTCCTCTAAATCCTTAAACACATATCCTCGGAGTCTTACCTCGGGAATGTAGCCAGCATTTTCTCTCAGTCGTTTAACTACCGCCCTTGCTTCACTTCTTATAAACGCTTTTAATTCGGGCATTTTGATAACCTTCCATATACGTCCAAAAACTTCGGTATATTTATATATTCTTCCATTATTTTAGGAAATCTTTCAAATGAAATGAGCTTTATCTCGACCTGAGGCATTTAGAGATTCTTCGGTTTTCTTCGATTTTCATTGATTCGCAGTTTGAGACGACCTAACCTTAAATTAAAGGCGGTCAATATGAGTGACAAGAAACCAGCGACTAACAAGACATGGAAAAAAATTAAGGACTCTCCATTCGACAGTGCGACTGAACTTAATCAACATATTGAAAAGATAAAGTTTGAAGAATGGGACCGAATCATTCGAGCAAATGAGCGACACCTCGCCCTTAAGTCCTCAGATGAAGGGCTTGGTCGAATTTTTTCACAAGGCTTCAAGGCAAAATTTAAAGATAAAGACGACAAGACAGAACACGCCGTTTGGGTTCATTTGACAGAAGACGATGAAGTCAAAATCGAAATTGATAGTGAGTTTAAATCGAAGGATACAAATGGCACATTAGAGGCCCTTGTTCGTTCGCTATCTCAAAGTTTTGTCAGCGGATACATGACAACAGTAGGCTTGAAGTCTGACGATTCAATTCCAACTGACGAAAAGAAAAAATCTAAAAAATAATTAGCCAGGTTTTTTAATAGGTATCACATTGTCATCAAGAACTTGGTCCAACACGTTGGTTGATTGGTCGATAGCTCGCTCTTTTTGAATTTCTCGAACATAGCGATCAGTAGTTTTATAATCCGCATGACCAGCCAAATACATAACAGTGATGGGTGGAACATTCTTTAAAAGCAAGTGCGTAATATGTGAAGCCCTAATAGAATGAAAAGATGTCTGCGAAATACCTAACTGACGTTGATACACTCGAAGAATCTTAGCAACGCCTCCATTCTCCCAAATTTTTAAATGTGGAAGAACATAAGTCGGACTGCTTGAAGTCTGTTTCAATTTTATTAAAAAATTCATTAGAGAATTATTTAATGGTATAGTTCTTGGCTTGCCGTTCTTTGGAGGTTTTTCTTTTTTCGATGTCGAGCAATACGATCTTTTTACAGTTAACGACTTGTAGTCAGGGGAAATATCTCCCCACTTCAAAGCCCACAACTCGCCCGATCTCATACCCGTATGATAAGCAACAAAAAAGATCGGATGCCATTCAGACCCCGCCTCCTCGGTATGCTTAAGGAGAGCTTTAATTTCCTCCATTGTCATCTTTGGTATTTCTGTTACTTCGTTTTTATTAACTCGGCCCCACGGTTTTATTCCCTTGCATGGATTGTGAGTTAGCGGTGAGTTTATCTTGTTGAAATGATATTCAAAAACGAGTCGGATATGTTTGATAATGCTTTGGACCGTTGATTTTGGATAATTTTTTAATTTTCTTTGTAGGTCTTGAACAATGAACTCTTGCTTAAATTCGGAGATTGAAATGTCAAACCAGTCTTCGGTGTGCTTATTAACGATCTGCTGTTGATTGATAAAAGTTTTATCCGCGACTTGATCTTTGCGGTATTTAAAGTACTGCTCAAGAGCTTCAGACCATTTTACATTGCCGTTTTCAACGGCGTTTTTTAAGTTATTAAGTTCCGTGATAAATTGATCTCGCACCTGCCTTGCGGGGCCCAAAAAACGCACTTTCCTTTTAAACTTGCTCTCTTCCTTGCCTCCGATTCTCTTACGAACACGAACGTCAAAAACATTGTTTTCAACTTGGTAAATACCATTCTCGACAAGACGAGCATCTTTGCCGCGTTTTTTCGTATTGTTTGAGTCACTCATCACTTAATTCCTTTGAGACGCATCTCAATGACTTGTCGGACGAATTTTAGGTCATCAGGAGATAGGCGAGGCAAAATCTTACTTAGGTATAGAAGGTCATCATCATCCTCTTTAAAGTCTCTTACTAATTCATAAAAATACTTTTTAGAAATGCCTCCATAGACCTTTAGAAGTTGCTCAAGAGTGTCGTTGCTTTTAGGAAGTTCCGCTCGACCATTTTCAATAAAACTAATCATTGTGTCCGATAGGCCCGACTTCGCCGCCGCCTTCTTCATGGTGAGGTTATGCTTGATTCGGAGTTGTTTTAAAACCAGCCCCTCTTTACTTAACACGACTTGCTGTGATCTTTTACTCATGATGGTACTTTAGCAAAATGCCACAAATTTTACTACATACTTAATAAGTACTTAGTTGAGCCTCACTCTATTGACTCAAGTGAGCCTCATCTAAAATTAAAATAAGATGACTCAAGTCGAGTCAAATATGATCTAAATTACTGATAAATATAATGATTTTCTTATTTTTAAAAGAATGACCCTTATATTTGTTTTTTGTCTCTATTCAAATATAAGGGGTTCTAAGATTGGTGGAGGCGGGGGGAATTGAACCCCCGTCCGCAAGTGATCCGCGATAAGGCGCTACATACTTAGTCGATATTTTAATATGATGATGGGACCTCTATCGACAAAGTTCCCATCAAACATTCCCCCAGTAGATTTAAGCGAACTTGCTGGAGAAAACCCAGTTCACCGAGGTCACTAAATGACAATCAATCTAAGAGCGCAACCACCTCAAAGTTGATCGTGCAGTCAATTAAGCTGCAAGTGCGTAATCGTTGCCAATTACAAATTGCCCGTTTTTACGAGGTCCTCAGGCGCCCCGGTATGCTCCTTATGTTTCAGCACCCACGTCGAAGCCAGTACGCCCCCATGAATGAATTCACATCTTTAAGTCTATCACCTATATCACGTATTAGGCGACAAACGAAAATCGTTTATCCTTCCGATTTTCAACCTCACATTCAATGATTAAATTTTTCGTGACGCAAGACTTTGGTCTTGCCAAGGTGGTGTCATCCTAACGAGATCTTAACGTTAGCAAGGGACAATTTACGCCAAATGTATGAGATATCCACCATTTAAGTGCCTATTCCACAGAGTTTTCCACATCACTGCTGAAAAAATGGGGCAAAAATGACTCCAGAATTTAAGATTCTTAAATTTATATGAAGTCGAATCGCATTCTTAAAGTGCATATTTTTTTAGCAAAACAGCCGGTTTTTCCTGACAAACAAACTTTCAAATGAATGAATTTCGGGCCGAGGACTCGCATTTTCTTATTTTACAAACCTAGACCTTGGTCGATGCAAGGAAGGCATATCTTGAAGTGGCGAAGGCCGGCTATTTTCTAGTTTTTTGCAGCGCCCAGGTCCGTACCAGCAAATTAGTTCTTGATCGAAGGTAGTCTTGAGCAAAGGCAGACGAGGGTGTTAACGTGGCCTCCTAATGCAAGGGGATTTTTTGAAATGAATGTTCTGGATCTAATTAAAAAGCTCGACACCTCTAGCGATAAAACGGCAGAAAAAGTAATTCAAAAGATTGTGGCTTTGGGAAAAACCTCTGTGCCGCCTTTGTTGAAGGCTGCACAAAACACGGAGGCACCCAGAGTGCGTAAGTGGTCGTTACAGGCCCTCGGTGCTTTGGGGGATAAACGTGCAGCACCACTTTTGCTTGAGGCTCTTAAAGATGAGCGTATGACCGTGCGCTTGCATGCAGTTCGTGGTCTGAGCCGGATGAAATACAAAAAAGGCGTTAAACAAATCGCATCACTTCTAAAAGATGAGAGCGGTGGTGTTCGCGTCAATGCGCTTTATGCTTTAACAGAAATTGGTGATCCCTCAGCTGCGGCGCAAATCCAAAAAGCTTTGTCGGATCCGCAATGGTATGTAAGACAAGCTGCCGTCGTTGCTTGTGGGAAGCTAAAGATTGTTAGGGCTCAGAAAAAATTAAAACAACTTTCCAAGAGCGATGAACGCAAGGCCGTCAGACAAGCTGCTGAAGAAGTTCTTAAGCAGTAATAGCAGATTTTCTAATCAGAAGATTTTCACATTTTCCTCGACGCCAAGTGCGACGCCGTCAAAGCAACGTGAGATATTCTTTTGTTTTTTGAGGGCGTCCACAGGACCCTTGTCATTATAAAGAACGAATATTTTTTTCTGCTTTGCGATCAACAAAAATTTGTGTAACGATAATTAGACAAACTATTTTTGATTTAACTGGGTTTCGGTTGAGCCTATTAGAAAGAGCGTCTGATGAAAAAGCAAGTGTTGGTAGTTCACGAAGATACAAGCTTAAAAGATTTTATTCAGTCAGCACTGGGTGATCTTTGTGAGGTAAAATATGTTCAAAGTATTGAACAGGCTTCGAGTGAAATTAAAGCAGGAACCTTTTCTTTGCTGTTAATTGATGCTGATATTCCTGAAGGTCGCGGTTTTACCTTGTGTCGTCGTTTGCGAGAACAGAAAAATTTGGAAGATCTGACAATTGTTGTAATGGTCTCTGAAGGAAAAAATGAAGACAAGATGGGCGGCCTGGAAGCTGGAGCGGATGACTATATAGTTAAGCCTCTGGAAAAAATAGAAATGCGCGCCCGCACCTTGGGGCGCTTAAGTCGTAAGAGCACAAAAGCGAACTCCATTATACGCATTGAAAAATACGTCATAGATTTGAATAAGCAAAAGGTGAAAGAGCTTTTCGCTGGCACTGAGAGAATGCTGTCTTTGACGCCAATTGAATTTAAGTTGTTTGTGCACTTTCTGCAGAATAAAGAGCAAATATTTACGCGCCAAGAACTGCTCGACATTTTTTGGGAAGGCAGTGCCTATGTTTCTAGGCACACAGTTGACACTCACATCTCGTCTTTAAGAAAAAAGATGGGCCCGCGGGGTATTCATTTGCGCTCCGTTTTTAAGCGCGGTTATGTTTTGAGGTTGCCTGAGGAGTTATCGTTAGATAATGAATCTTCAAGGAGTGTGAGTGGTCCCACTGTCTAAGCGGTGGGTCACCGATGCAGAAGCAATCACAGATAGCCTTCTTTTTTCAGTGACTGGATAATTTGATCAAGTGTTCCTAAGAAATTGGACCGAGCTTTCTTGTCCATGGGGGCGGGACCGCCGCGCATTTCGCCCATGTGCCGCAGATTTTGCATCAGCTCACGAGTGGCCACGGCCGAACCAATATTGTCTTCTGTGAACTCGTCACCTTTGTGGCCCAGGACGCGCGCTGATTTCTTTACACAACGGTCCGCTAATAAAATGTCGACGGTGATCACGATGTCACCCGCCACGGAATTTTCGACAATCCAATCATCGGCGGCATCAAAGTTCCCGGTGACAACCTTCATGGTAATAAGGGCATTTGTTGGGGTGTTCAGATAGGTGTTGGCAACGACTACCACTGGCAACTTATAGCGCTCTGCCACGCGGTAAACTTCGTCTTTTACCGGACAGCCATCGGCATCAATATATATTTTCGTCATACGCCACTTTACATTCACAAGATGCCAATGTTCAAATGGGTATTGCGGATCTTTACCAATTTCTGAAACTTCATAGGCCCAGGAGTTTAAAATGGACGAAAGCAGCTTTGAAGGAACTTTGGTGCTAGAAAAGTTGGCGGCGATTGGCAAGCTGGACGACTTTTTTGAAGCCATTGATTCTGATGATTTTAGCCACGCAAAGTCTTTGATGAAAAAAGCGGGCGTTGATTCGGAAACTGTTGCCGAAGTTTTAAAGAAGATGCGCGAAGCTGACGGCAGTCACTAGATTTTTTAGAATACTAAGTGATGGCCTGTTGGCGACGGCAATTGCGACCCATTATTTTAAGGATGGATGTTTATGTCGAATGCTTCGGAAGCAATCTTTATCCCAATTCAATGGGGTTTTAAATTGCCATTTAAAATTTCAAGCGATGATCAAAAAAGTATTATCGACTTTGTGCGGTCGCAGGGCAAGAAGGCCGGTTTTAACTTGGCTGAAGGGGGCTATGTTGAGCCTTGGTATTTTTATTCCCTTAGAACGATCACCAACAAGTCTGAAATTCGCGCAAAATATTCTGAGAAAGTTTCTGTCACAGATTTTTCGTTTCGTTATGATGAAGATTGTCAATGGGACTGGGTGCAATGTCCGATAACAGAAATCGTAAAGACATATGTGGACAGATTGGTTCCCTTTTATCAAAACCAGAAAATTACGCGAGTGCAGGTGGCTTTGCAGCGGCCACAGATGGATTTGCCCTTACACCGTGATCGGGTGATGGGCGAGATTTATGCCGACACGGGGAATGAACCTTACAATCCTTTTGCCGGTCGCATAGAGGCAAAGATAAATAACTCGCAAAAGCTAAACCGCGGTCTGACGGTGAAGATTCCGATTACAGAAATTCCGTCTGACAACGGTCTGCCCATTCTTGAAATAGACGGTAAAAAAAATGTATATAATGTCGAAGACAATATTTTCGCTATAAATGAAATCGATATCCGTCATGGCTCCATGCCAGTCGCGCATTATCGTGGCGTCATTTCAATTGATGGGCTTTTGGACTTCGCCGCGCTTTCTAAGTTGGCGTTAGAACCCATTGGTGTCAAAGAGACGATCCGGTGAAAAAGTGTAGGTTAGGTGTTAGCTAGGTTCGTAAATTCAAACGCACTGGGCAGTGATCCGAACCCATAACGTCGGGGCAATGTGCGGCGGCTTTTAAACGATCGGAAGCTTCTTTATTAACTAAGAAATAATCCAACCGCCAACCCACGTTCTTTTCGCGGACTCCGGGACGATAGCTCCACCAGGTGTAGTGATCTGGGCCTTGTTCAAATTTACGGAAACTATCGACCCACTCTAAGTTATCCAAAAAATGTGTCATCCAAGCTCGTTCTTCTGGCAAGAATCCAGCATTCTTTGTATTTGTTTTGGGATTTCTTAAATCAATTTCTTTGTGGGCAATATTAAAATCACCACAGATAACGACTTCACGACCTTTTTTGCGAAGAGCTTCCAAGCGTTTTTCGGCAGCGGTGCAAAATTCTAGTTTAAACGGCAGGCGGGTGAGTTCACGCTGGCTGTTGGGAAAATAGCTATTTACGACCGTGATAGCACCAAAATCGGCTTCTAGCCATCGCCCCTCTTTGTCAAACTTGGCAATACCTAAACCGTTACGAACGTCGTCGGGTTCTTTTTTTGAATAGAGCGCTAAGCCGGAGTACCCGGGTTTTTCCGCAAAGGCCCAGTTGGAGTGATAGCGTGCGGGATGATAGAAGTTTTCATCCTTTTTGATAACCTCGTCGGTTATTTTGATTTCTTGCAAGCAGACGATATCAGCTTTTTCGTCTTCAAACCATTCACGGAAATTCTTTTTATGAACGGCGCGCAGGCCGTTTACATTCCAGGATACTAATTTCATGTTCCTACATTAGGCCGGGAAAGCAAAAACAGCAAGGGGAGTGCGGTGCAAAGTGGGTCGTTGTTTAAAGCTGTGCTCACAGTTTTTAATGTTCGTCTTTCAGCATTTTGTGCTTTAATGTCCTTATGGGGGAGGTCTGAACGTGCAGACTCAATCTAATAATTTTCGTTCGCAAATATTTTTCTCGATCGCTTCCGAGGAAGAGCTGACTTCGGCCTTTCGTCCGCGTGACCAGAAAAAGCTGATGTTTCCGAACAACTTTAAGTTTCCTTTGAACATTCAGTCATATTTAACTTGGCGCGATCCTTCAGGCGTTTATACGTACCTTGTTTTTAAAATGCCGAACTGGGATTTGCCAAAAGGTGTGGTTTTTAAAAAAACGCCCGCTGCTGCGGGGGAGGCGACCGGCGGGTTGTGCAGCTGGTGCCATTCTTATGGTTCGTCAGAAGATATAGGCTTTATGTCGGTGACCATGGATCCGAATATTAGCATGTCATATTTTTTATGTCAGGATCTGCGTTGTATAGAAAAAATTGAAGAGACCTCTATGCGCGCGGGGAAAAATCCTGAAAAGTATTTTGCTGATTTATACTATCGTATGGAAAAACTTTTTGAAAATATCAGCAATTACCGACGCGAGGGCTAAGGTTTTAAAGTTTCAAAATACCTTTTCAAGGAATCATATAAAGCATTAAAGGCTTTGGGATCGTCCAACGCTTTTAACATGCCATAAAATCCCTCATGCGTCATGACCACAAAGTGCGCGACCTGCCGTATATTCACGTCGTCGCGAACATAACCGGATTTTTTTGCACGTTTTAACTCCTGCTCCATCCCGTCAATCCAATAGAGCAAAGAAGCCTCAAGGCGTTCTTTAAAACCCTTATCGATCGGGGCCATTTCCTGCATCAGATTATTTAAGGGGCAGCCATAGCGCAGTTCCTGAGGCTTGGCTTTGCCAATCAGATTTTTGATCAGCAGCAAAATACCCTCCAGGGGGTTTTCATACTTCTGTAAAGGATCAATCCAACGCCTGTAGGTCATCGGTTTAATGACTTCGTCGACCAGAGCATAACCCAGATCCATTTTTGTCGGAAACTGATGGTAAAAAGCACCTTTGGTCAAAGTAGTTTTTTTGACAATGTCGTCGACGCTGACGCCTTGAAAGCCACGAGTAAAAACCTCCCAAAAGGCCGCGTCGAGAATCTCTTGGCGCGACTTTTTAAGATCACGGATTTTTTTTGTCGTGTTTTTGCTATTTCCCATGGGGAGAGAATAACAAAGGACTTTGCTCTTTACAACGTACTAAGCGGTATGTAGTTTCATTGATGAAGAAAGCTCATTTACAATTTTTAGGATAAGGATAAAAATATGAAGTACAGCGGAAGTTGCCATTGTGGAGCTGTGAGATTTGAAGTGGAAGGAAATTTTCAAGAGGGGATGACTTGTAACTGCTCTATGTGTGGACGTAAAGGAACCGTTCTAACTTTTGCGCCCGAAACTTCTTTCACATTACTTTCCGGAGCCGACAAATTGACCGACTATCAATTTGGCAAAAAGAACATTCATCATACATTTTGTAAAATCTGTGGTGTCACTGGATTTGCGACGGGCAAGGCGCCAAATGGCGACGTGATGAAAGCTATCAATCTGCGCTGTTTAGAAAATTTCCCGCTTGAGTCTGTTAAAATGAATCATGTAAACGGTAAAGATTTTTAACAATCAATTGCCTGTGGCTGCATTTCCGGTAAGCCTTGGGCGAAAGCCCAAAGGCTTACCGCCATCATATGTTTGAGTTGTGGTAATGTTCGCGACCCCTAAAAAATATGTTTAATATCAATAGCTTGTCGATAATTTGACAAATCTGTTTGTCTGCTTTATATTTAACCATATAGTTAATTAACTAAAAGGTATAATATGAATGATTCACTTAGCCAAACCTTTCAAGCTCTTGCTGACCCGACCCGGCGGGCGATGCTGGCGCGACTATCCCAAGGGGATGCCAGCGTTGGGGATTTAGCGAAGCCGTTTTTAAAAGACATGAGCCTGCCCGCCGTCACTAAACACCTCAAAGTCTTAGAAAAGGCAGGGTTGGTGACGAAGACGAAAGAGGCGCAATGGCGTCCGTGCAAGCTTAACGGGACTCCACTGAAAGATGCAGTAGATTGGATGGAACACTATCGGGTTTTTTGGGAAGAAAGCTTTGATCGTTTAGATGAGTATTTGAAATCAATTCAACCGAGTAAAAAATCGAAAGGGAAAAAGCATGGGTGCAAAAAGTAACGAACTTAAGATCATTCGTATTTATGATGCTCCGGTGAAGTTAGTTTGGGAAGCCTGGACTGACGATAAAAAAGTTGCGATGTGGTGGGGACCTCGTGGGTATTCTATTACAACACACGCCAAAGATTTGCGCGTTGGCGGCTTTTGGAAGTACACCATGCATGGACCAGATGGAACGAATTGGGAAAATAGAACCATTTATCATGAAGTCGAAAAGTACAGTCGTCTTGTCTATGACCATGGTGGGAGTGAAGATCGTCCCCCGTTATTTCGCGTGACCGTGAATTTTAAAGAAATCAAAG
>JABWCO010000207.1 GCA_013360185.1 Bdellovibrio sp. | reverse complement strand
CAACATATTGGCGAAAATGATAAAGCAGATGCAATTATGAAAGCCTTGATTGCCGCTTTATCTGACGTCGGTGCCCGCACCGGCGACTTAGGTGGCAAAGGCACGACGACTTCTTTCACAGATGCGATCTTACAAAAGTTAGGATAGTTTTTCTGTGAGTAAGAGCTTAGTCATTTCTCCGATTCAAACAGGTGTCTTTCATCCCGGCGATGATCTGGTAGAGTTCATCGCAAAACATCTTGATCGCTCCCCTCTTAAGGAGCGATCTGTGTTAGCGATCACCTCAAAAATTGTCAGCCTTGCAGAAGGTTGTGTGGTTCCCGCCGCGAGTATCGACAAAAAATCTTTGGTCGAAAAACAGGCTGATCATTACTTAGGAGAAATCGGCTATGGTGTCAGCTTAACCATCACCCATGGGTTGTTGGTGGCGGCAGCTGGCATTGATGAATCCAACTCTGAGAATGGTGATTACATCGTCTATCCGCAAGATCCCTATGCTTCGGCAGAAAAGTTGCGAGTCGCTTTGCGCCATCGCTTAGGTCTTAAAGAGTTGGGCATTATTCTGACCGATTCACGGACTGGACCTTTGCGCCTGGGAGTTGTGGGCGTTTCATTGTCCTATGCTGGGTTTCATCCCTTGCGCAATATGATTGGCCAAAACGACATCTTTGGTCGCCCCTTAAAAACGACAAAAATCAACTTAACTGACAGCTTGGCCGCAGCCGCGGTGTTGATGATGGGTGAGGCTAACGAAAAGTGTCCTTTGGCGGTCATCGAAAACGCGCCCGTAGAATTTTGTGAACATCCAGCCCGTGACGAATTTGAGGTCGCCCCGGCTGATGACATGTACTTGCCACTTTATAAACATCTAATGAAATAAACTTTGGTCCATGCCCATGCAAAGCCATTGGCAAGGGCCCCTTTCAAACCTAGAATTGTCTATATGAAATTCATCTTGCTTGCCCTTTCTTTGCTGTTAGCTTCTTGTTCTACTCATCAAAAAAGTCGTTTGGCTGCTACAGGTGTGGGCATTGCCGTCGGCGCCGCCGTGGGGGCTGCCACAGCTCCGAAAGATGAGCGTCCAGAGCTGCATGCGATGTATTGGGGCGGAATCATAGGTGCTGTCACCGCCATCGCTGCGAACTATTATTTTCAAGAAGAACGAGACCTCGAATTATTGCGCTTAGAAAATGAAAAGATGAAAGCCCAGTTGGACTTCTTTCAGAATGGTCCGGCGACTTTATTAAAGGACACCACGGGAACCGCGGATAAAAAGTATTTCCAAAACGGCAAAGCGCGCATAAAACTTTACAAAATAGACCAGTGGGTAGATGACGGCCCGAACAAAAAATATCATCGCGACCAGATGATTGAAATTCTGCCCCTAGAGAAAAATCAATAATGCGCACAAGGATTCTTTCGGCATTACTTTTTTTAGTCTTCGCCTGGGCAGTCACCGTCACCTATTCCTATTGGAAGCTTAAAAACAATCCCCGTGTGGTGGCAGTCACCATGGACCCCGGCAAAGAGACTTTGCAAAACATGCAAATGGGCGAGATGGAAAAGGGCACCTTCGTACGCCAGTATCTAGAACGCTATTTCAATTTCGATTCAAATAACTTCTGGCAATCACAAACGTCGCTGGCCGCCCTGATGACCGTTCACTTAGGCGAAGCCCGAGTCAAAGAAGTCGGTCGTCTGCGCGAAAAAATTCAGCAAAAGAACTTATCCCAGTCAGGACAGGTCAAAAGTTTACAACAACTGCAGGATGGCTCCTATGAAGCTGTTGTGTATATTCAAGTGCAAGAGGGTTCTGGGTCTCACTCTGCAGAGACCACGCCAAAGAAAGAACTGTATTCGACTCTGCATTTAACGTTAGAAAATACCGACAGAACTTTAGAAAACCCCTGGGGTCTTTTAGTAAGTGAAATGACCGTGCAATCATCTGTGGCGAAGCCCTTGCCTTTACCAGAATCCATCCGCTTGCAAGTTGGGCATTCAACTCTGATAATTTTCCCTTGCGCAGTAGAAAACATCAACAATCCTGCCGAGCAGAATCTGCAAATCAAAATTACCACTTTAAATGTCAGCGAGTTGCAGCTAACTCCAACTGAAGGAATAGTTCTGCCCACCGAGATCAGTGCCATTTGCAAAGACGTGGAATATAAATTGAATTTAACTGCTGGAAATAAAGAACGCGATCTTTATGTGTCGATCCCCGCCTCTGCCGGCATTTTGCGTCCCAAAGAAGTAGCGCCCAAGCCACGCAAAAAAGACTCTTACGAAAAAACCATTGAAAATGTTTTGGGCATTGAGGTCGACAAGTAAAGAAAACCGTGCCCCAAGATCCTGTCCTTAAAAGGGAAAGCAGTCCTTAAGAGATTTGTTGCGACAGATGGTCAGAGTCCTTAGGCAAAAGCAACACAACCTGGGTCCCCACACCGACTCTGGAGCGGATCTGCAATTCACCACCGATAGATTCCAAAGTTTTACGAGCATCATACAAGCCCAAGCCATTGCCGTTTTCCTTCCCATGGGTCACACCTTCGTGACCTAAGCGTGGCAACACGTCTTCGGGAATTCCACTGCCATTGTCCATGATTTGTAAAAGCCAATGATCAGGGCGCTCCATTAAAGTTAAATTGATACTCGCCTCGAAATCGGGCAAGGCCTCAAGGGAGTTGTTAATTAAATTACTGACGATGCGTTGAACTTTCACGGACTCTAACGTGGCCGGAGCTTGCGCCGAATGAATGTGTTTATGCCAAGTAAAATCCACTTTAGGATGGGCAAAGCGATATTCCTTTAATAAGGATTCCATCAGATTTGCTAAATCAAGACTGTTTTTGTCTGCTGTTTTCACTGCGACTGAATCCTTCTTGCCCCGATTTAAAAGGTCATCAGCAACACCGCGAATGCGAGTAACGGCTAGATCTAAAAGTTCTTTTTTATCAGAGCTCATTTCATGTGAAAGTTGACTTAATGTCGTTAACGCCATAAGTGGACCCCGAATATCATGGGCCACCTGACGAGAAATCGAGGCGATTTCTTTATTGAAAGACAGCTCTGCTTGCAATTGCTGTTCATGCAGGCGGTTTAAGAAGTCACGGCGTAAACCCACCGCTAAAAAGATCATTCCTAACAGCAAACCCAACATCAATAAAGGCGACAGCAACGCTTTCACTGCTAAATCGAAAGGAGAAAAGCACACCCGCATCAGGCCTGATGGTAAAGAGTTGTAAGTAATCGGCACATCCGTCGCGATCAGACACTGCACGTTTTCCGGAGCTTGTACTTCGGCCTTGCTAACAGCAGAGTGAACCTCGCTCATTTGTTTTAAAATCTTATTTTGTAAACCAGGATCCGCTTTAAAGATTTTTGCTTGGGCGATGTCATCTTCCCAAATGCCTATATAGCGTTCAACAGACGTTTTTGCTGTATGAACTTCATAAGTAAAACTAAGGACCGCGACGGCCAAACTTATTACTAAAAACAGTGACAGCCACAGGGTGGGAAGCGGCTTAGAAGGTTTTAAACTCGGTATATCCATGCTTTTAGATAAAGCAAAGTCCGAACCAAGCCTAAACCTTCTGTTCAGCCTTCTGCCAAATAAGCAAATGTACAACGCAGGGCTTCAGCAGTGGTGATTGCACTGGCTGTAATTCAGATCTGAAATGGTTTTCTGTCTCAGGACTCTGCACAGTCAACGCGGTTG